>MGTY01000084.1:76358-93100 GCA_001799695.1 Elusimicrobia bacterium GWA2_69_24 | reverse complement strand
GGCGACCTGGTCATGGCGGCCCAGAGGACCACCCCCGCGGCGATCAACTTCATGGCGCGGCACGGCTGCGGGCTCATCTGCGTGCCGATGTCGGGCCGCGACCTCGACCGGCTGCGCATCGAACCGATGGTCCCCGCAGGCGAGGAGGGGCCGGGCCGGGACACCGCCTTCTCCGTCAGCGTGGACGCGCGGCGCGGGACCACGACGGGGATCTCCGCCGCGGACCGGGCGAGGACGGTGCGCCGGCTCATCTCCCCCCGCTCCCGGGCCGAGGATTTCCTCCGCCCCGGGCACATCTTCCCCCTCCGGGCCCGGGAAGGCGGGGTGCTGGTCCGGGCCGGCCACACCGAAGCCGCGGTCGACCTCGCCCGGCTGGCGGGGCTCGAGCCCGCGGGGACCATCTGCGAGATCCTCAACCCCGACGGGACCATGGCCCGCCTGCCCCAGCTGGCGCGCTTCGCCAAGCGGCACGGGCTCAGGCTCATCACCATCAAGAGCCTCATCGAGCACCGCCGCGCCAACGAGAAACTGGTGCGCAGCCTCGGCTCCTGCCGTATCCCGACCCGCCACGGCGAGTTCGACCTTACGGTCTACGAGGAGTCTCTGAGCGGCCGCCAGCATCTCGCCCTCTCCATGGGCACGCTGCGGGACGTCCGCGGCGTGCTCGTGCGCGTCCACTCCTCCTGCCTGACCGGGGACACCCTGTTCTCCCTGCGCTGCGACTGCGGCCCCCAGCTCGAAGCCGGCATGCGGGCCATCGCCAAGGAGAAGCGCGGCGTCCTGCTCTACCTTTCGCAGGAAGGCCGCGGCATCGGCCTGGCGCAGAAGGTCCGCGCCTACGCCCTGCAGGACGGGGGTCTGGACACCGTCGAGGCGAACGAGGCCCTGGGCTTCAAGGCTGACCTCCGCGAGTACGGCATCGGCGCCCAGATCCTGGCCGACCTGGGTCTCGGCGAGATCCGCCTCCTGACCAACAACCCGCGCAAGATCGTCGGGATCGGCGGGTTCGGCCTCAGGGTGGTCGGGCGCGTGCCCCTGCAGATCCGCCCCAACGCGCACAACGCCCGCTACTTCGACACCAAGCGCCTCAAGCTGGGTCACCTCCTGGACCACGCCCATCCGGCCCAGGAGCCCCGCCCCCACTTCAGCCTGACCGAACATCTCGACGGGAAGAGGAAAAAGTGAGGAACCCCAGATTCGGCATCGTCGCCTCCCGGTTCAACGAGGAGATCACCGACCGCCTCCTGGCCAACTGCCTGAAGACCCTGCGCGCACGCGGCGTGGGGAAGGCCGCGGTCCGCGTGCTGCGGGTCCCGGGCGCGTACGAGATCCCTTGGGCAGCGCAAGAGCTGGCGCGCTCCCGCCGCTTCGACGCGGTCATCTGCCTGGGAGCCATCCTCAAGGGCGGGACCCCGCAGAACGACTACATCTCCGACGCCGTGATCCACGCCGTCCAGCGCATCGCCCTGGAGACCCGGACCCCCTGCATCCTGGGGATCATCGTCCCCAACACCTGGAAGCAGGCGGTGGAGCGCACCCGGGGCGGGATGGACCGGGGCCGGGAGTCGGCCCTCGCCGCGCTGGAGATGGCCGGTCTCAAGGGGAGCCTCTAGAATGGGACGCCGGAGACAGGCCCGCGAGTTCGCACTCCAAGCGCTCTACCTCATGGACACGGCCCGCATGGATTCCAACTCGGCTATCCTCATCGTCAGCGCGGACTCCGGCCTCGACGCCAAGTCCGAGGAGTTCGCGCGCGGGCTCATCCAGGGCGCCGAGAGCCGTCTGGCCGACCTGGACGCGCGCATCCAGGAGACGGCGCAGAACTGGGCTCTCGACCGCATGGCCGCCGTGGACCGCAACATCCTCCGCCTCGCCTCCTATGAGCTCCTGAACTGCCCCGAGACCCCCGCCAGCGTGGTCATCGACGAGGCCCTGGAGATCGCCAAGCTCTATTCGGCCCAGGATTCCAGCAAGTTCATCAACGGCATCCTCGACAAGATCCAGGCCTTCCGTCCCCCTCCCCATGCCGAAGAGGCTGGATAAGGCCGCCGCAGTCCTGTTCGCGGCCTGGGCCGCGTTCATCCTCTGGAAAGCCTACTCCGGCTCCGGCCCCATCCTGCGGCAAGGACTCGAATTCTTGGCCCTGCGCCCCTGGGTCGGCGCCCCGCGGGCTGCGCCGATCCTGGAGGTCATCGGCGCCCACGCGCTGGCGATCGGAGCGCTTTCGACCATCGCTCTGGCGGCATTCGGTTGGGGCTCGCTCCTGCTGAGCAAGACCTGCAAATTCCCCATAGGCAGGCTGGAGCGGTTCCTGCTCGCGCAAGGACTGGGGCTGGGCGCGCTCGCTCTCGTGGAGCTGGCCATCCTGGCCGCCGGAATCCGCCCCATCCTGGCCACCCTGGGCCCCCTCGGCGTCGGCCTCGCCCTGGCTGCTAGACAGATGCTGCGCCGGACCGGGGAGCCTCTCCCCCGCCGCAACTCTGGGAAGCCGCCCTCACTGCCTACCCTCGACTCCCTGGAATGGGCGCTGCTGCTGCTGACCGCCTACGCCGCGCTCCTGCACCTGGTCGGCGCCCTGGCTCCGGAGACCTTCCACGATTCCTTGGTCTATCACCTGGGAGCCCCCCAGCTCTACCTGATCCGGGGCGGCTTGGTCCCGCTGGAAGGGATCCTGCACTCCAATTTCCCCCAGAACATGGAGATGCTGTACGCCATAGCCCTGATCCTGCGCGGAGAGCCTCCCGCCAAGCTCCTCCATCTCTGGATGATGCTGCTGACCTTGCTGGCGCTCTATGGGCTCGGCCGCACCGCGTCCTCGCGACGCACGGGCCTGCTCGCGGCCGCGCTCTTCGCCGCGATCCCGGTGGCCGCCCTCGCGGCCTGGCAGACCGGCGTCGAGCTCGGAGCCGCCTTCTGGCAATTCATGGGCGTATGGACCTTGATCCGCGCGGTCTTCGCGCTCCCCGTCCCCGGCGGCAATGCCGTTTCGGGCGCTCCGTCCCGCGGCAAACCCCCGGCCGGGGCTTCGGCCCCGGGGAACGCGGTCTCCTGGATGATCCTGTCCGGGGTGTTCCACGGGCTGGCCATGGGGACGAAGTACACGGTGATATGGTCCGCCGCCGCCTCGGGCGCCGCGCTGGGCGTCTGGCTGCTGCGCCGCCGGGACCTCTCCTCGCGCCTGCGCTGGTCGCTGGGCGCCGTCTGGGCGGGCGCGGCCGCGCTGCTCTTGGCGCCGTGGCTGTTCAAGAACCTGTCGTTCACCGGGAATCCCGTCTACCCCTTCCTCGAGCCCTGGTCCCATGGCGGCGCCTCGGGCGTGGACCTGGAAGGCTTCAAGGCCTCGGCGCGGGGACACTACTGGTACGGCGGCCTTCTGGACTGGCGGACCTGGGTGCTGACGCCCTGGCGGCTCTTCATAGAGGGCAGGAGTTCGTTCTCCTTCATCGGCCCGGTGTTCCTGGCGTTCCTGCCCCTGACCCTCTTCGCCGCGGAGTCCCCTTTCCCCTTCGGCTGGGTGCTGGCCGTGTTCGGGGCCTCCTACCTGGGCTGGAGCGCGCAGAGCTCCATGATCCGCCTGCTCATCCCGGCGCTGCCCTTGTTCTGCCTGTACACGGCCCAGTCCCTCGACCGCCTGGGCAAACGCTGGGGCGGCTGGCTGCCGTGGACCGCGGTGCTGGTCGTCCTATGGAACGTGTCCTGGAACGCCGCCATGCTCAACGAGAAAGAAGTCCCGTCCGTGGTGTTCGGATACGAGACCCAGCCGGCCTACCTCTCCCGCCCTCACCACGGCTACCCAGTCCCTTTCAGCCAACTGGCCTGGTACGCGGCGCGTCTGCCCGAGTCCTCCCGGATCCTGGTGCTGGGCGACGAACGCCGCTACCCCATACCCCGGGACACCCTGACCTTCACGAGCTTCGACCGGAATTTCTTCCTGGAAGCTCTCGCCGCGGCCGGGTCGACCGAGGGACTGCGCGAGGCCCTGGCGCGCAAAGGGGTGACCCACATCCTTTTCACCGCGCCCGAGGCCGAACGGCTCCTGGGCGCGAAGCTGGGAGCCCTGCCCGCGGACCGGATCGAGCTGCTGGCGGCTTTCTGGCGGGACCGCCTCGAGGAGCTCGAGCGCGACCGCCACGGCGGGACCTTATACCGGCTCCGGGACGCGGGGGAGCGGACTGCGGTGCCGCCGGGCGTCCGACCGTCCCCTCCGCCCATCGTCGAGCTCGCTCTCCGACGCCGCTGAATGCGGCGGCCCATTCGCCGCACTAGAGCGGACTCAGGTTGAAGGCCGTGCGAAAGAGGTCATCCGTCTCGTGCGGCCGGCCCGCCTCCTCCTCTGACAGCAGACGGTACACCAGCACCCGGTAGTCGTTGAGGTCCGTTCCCTCGGCGAAGACCCTCTCGGTGTAGCGTCGCCAGAAACCGTCGTAGTTGACCTTCCCTTGCGGCGAGATGTACATGCTGGGCCTGACCCGCGCCAACTCCCCGCGATTGACCAGAAAATGCGTCACCTGCGCCCGGCGCAGGCGTTGGACCAGGTCCTCGGGGCTGGCACTCGAGTTGAACACGTCCTCGAAGTCCTGGGCCGCGAAGAGCGAGCTCGCGAGGTAGCGCCGTTCGAGATAGACACCCCGCGGGTCCCCCACCAGCATCACCTTGGCGTCGGCGGGTGCATGGCGGTTGATGAATTCGATGCCGGCGTAGGGTGGAGTAGGGTATCCCGTCTTCCCTCCCCGCAGGAACTCGGGCTCGGGGACCCGGCCCGAGACCACCCCCGCGAGATAGGCGCCGGAAGGGGAGACGGCGGTCACGAGGAGGTTCCCCCAACAGACCGCCGCCGCGGCCGCCAGGATCCAAGAGCGCGCCGCCGCGGAGCCCAGCGCGAAGACGGCGGCCGCGATGAGGAGGCTGAGAGGGGCCAGACACGGGACGAAGAAGCGCGGCATGCCGCTGATCAGGCTCAACGGGAGCCAGCATGCCGCCGTCGCGAGAGCCAGAAGGGGATAGGCCGGCACGGCCGGAGCGCCCAGGAACGCCAGCGGGACTAGACAGAGGAACAGCGGTCCCATGAGTTCCGCCTCGAAGAAGTGCGCGCGGGTCGAGAAATCCCAGGGATGGCGCAGGTAGTCCCGGAGGCCATCCCAGGTCGTCACCGTCCTCCTGAGGTCCCGGGCGTTGGCGTCGCTGTTGAGGGCCCGCCAATCCGCCTCGGCCGCCGACAGATGCTTGCGGCGCAGATCCAGCCAGCCGGCCCGCGACGCGGGCGACGAGGTGAAGGTCTCATGCAGGTAGGGATAGACCGGGTTCCCGTAGAAGGCCGCGTTCTTGGCCAGCCAGGGAGACAACGCCGCCGCCGCCGCCAGGACCGCCAGCGCCAGCTCCGGCAGCCTCGCGCGGGCGGCGGGGGCGCGCCGGGCATGGAAGAGGACGGCCGCCGCCGCGGCGAACGGCAGGCCCCAGGCCGGGTACTTGGTCGCCATCGCCGTTCCCGCCAACAGCCCCGCGACGATCCACCAACGCCTCCGTTCCGGAGTCCCCGCGGGCTCCTCCAGGGCGGCGAGCAGAGCGCCGAACGCCGCGGTCAGGAAGAATCCCCAGGCCAGGCCGACCGAGGTCCGATGCGACTCATAGAGGACGAGCGGCGTCAGCAGATAGAAACCCGCCGCCCAGAGACCGGCCCCGCCCAGACCCCAGCGCACCGCGATCCCGGCCAGGAGCAGCCCGGTCGCGGGACCCCATGCGGCGTTGACCCAACGCGCCGCCGCCGGGCCTCCGACGGCCATGGCTTGCGCGTACAGCATCTGAGGTATGGCCGGGATCCCCGAGTAGATGTTGCTCGGCGTGGGGACGATGCGATGCTCGATCAGGTAGAGGTTGGGCAGGTTCAGGTGGTAGACCAGGGCGTCGTAGAAGGTCTCGGGGGCCAGCAGGAAGGGCAGTTCGTAGAGGACGGCGCCCGCGAGGGCGGCGACCAGCGCGGCGCTCGCGACGGGATGGACGCGCGGCCAAGGGGCCAGCCACGAGGGGTCTCCCCGCCAACGGCGCAGCCAGTCGCGCAGGGCGACGGCGCCGTAGAGGCCAGCGGCGCCGGTCAGACCGGCGAGCGGTACGGGATGGAGGATCCCAGCCAGGCCGCAGAGCAGGAGCGCCGCGCCGCAGAGCGCCTGGCCGACCGCCAGGGTCAGTCCGGCCGCCTCCCAGGGGTTCTTGAACGCGAGGCCCCGAGAGCCGAGCGCGGCCCGTCCGACGCCGAAACAGGACAGCAGGGCGACCGACGCCGCTCCGAACCGCCCGATGTGGCGCGCGGCTACGGCCAAGTCACCCGGCGACGGCATGCAGGTCAGGGCCCGCAGGGACTCGCCCGTGAACGGCCAGCCCAGAGCCGCATAGGAGGCCTTCAGGACGATGCCGGCCCAGACCGCCAGCGCGGCGACGACGAGTCCGGAAGCGAGGCGGGGACGGGCGGGGGCCGCCGAGCCGCCCGCGCCTTTGCGGCGGCTCACGCGGGGACCCGCCTGATCGTGAGTTCCCCCCCTTGGGATCGCCCCATGGGCTATGATATATCATGAATCGGCGGGAAAGCCGGGGGACGTTGCCCGCGAAGTCTGGCTCGGTGGTACATTGGCTCCTCTGCGCTTCATTCCTGGCGCCGTACCTATGGTTCACGCTCCCGCATCTTTCCCTCCCCGGACCCTTCTTCGATGAAACGTACACCGCTCTCCCCAGCTTCCTCTTCCTGGATGCTCTGGGGATCGGCCTCGACCATGTCCGGGAGATCGGGCTCGATTGGCATGCCTATCATGGACCGACCGAAGCGCTCCTTCTGACTCCCCTGTTGGCGTTGTTCGGCGTGCGCATCGAGGTGCTGCGGGCGTTCGCGGTGCTGGGTGGCGCCGCTACCCTGCTTCTCACCTATCGTTTCTGCCGGGACTGCTTTCACGACACCCTCACCGCATGGGCCTGCTGTCTGCTCCTTTCCACTTACTTCGTCTTCTTCGTCTCCGCGACCCGCTTCGGCATGCTCACCGGTTCGGTCCTGCTGGTGTTCCAATCCGGCGCGCTGCTGTTCTTCCTGCGCTGGCGCCGCGGGGCCGGCCTGCCGTCGCTCTGCCTGGGGTGCCTCTGCTGCGGGGCGGCGCTGTCGAGCCGGAGCTGGTTCCTGTTCTCCCTGGCGGCTCTCGCCGCCGTCGGGACGGTCTACTTCGCCAAGCCGGTACTCCTTTCCGTGCGCCGGGCTCCGCGCCGGGCCATCCTGATCGGGATCCTCGGCTTACTGTCGTTTCTGGCGGGATGGTCGCCGTTCTTCCTCCGCCCCGCGCGCGTCGCTGAACTGCGCTCGGCGGCCGTCCAGCGGCTCCCGCGCACGCCCGACGGCGTCGATAATTCCGACTATCTGGGCAACCTGAAGCGGCGCTTGCGGCAGGTCTGCCGGCTTCCGAAAAAAGATCACCTGGTGGAGAAATGCTTCCAGACCCCGCCGGACCGGCGGCGCTCTCCCCCTTGGAGCCGCATCCTCTTATTGCTGGCGCATGGGTGGCTCCTGGGTTCCTGCCGGCTCGCAGGGGGGCGGGTCCCGGTCCGACTCCGGCTATTCCCCCTGACCTTCACGGCGTGCTTCCTGGCGGCGAGTCCCTTCGCGGCGACGGTGCTGCAAGACGACCATCTGCTCCCGGTCGTCCCCTTTCTCGCCATGACCCTGGCGCTCTCCCTGACGGACGCCGTCGATCGCCTCTTCAAGGTACTGCCGCTGGCGCGAAGGAACGTCATCGCCGGGGCCGTCGTGCTGCTCATCGGCGGCATGGCGCCCCCCGCTTTCCCCGCCCGCCTGCGTTCACCTCACGGTCTGGCGCCCCTTTGTTCTCCCGCGGCGTATGCCCTCAACGACTGGCTGCTGGCCGAGGGAGCGACGCATCCCTGTCTGATCGATAGAGGGTTGCAGTACAACCTCGAATTCCTTTCCGCGGGCCGGATCTTCCCGGTGAGGGCCTTCGCCCCCGAGTTCGTCGCGGACCCCGAGGGCTTCCCGAGGCTGGTGCGGGATGCCGCCATCCGCTACGTCCTTTACGATGAGGGAGACGCCGATACCCCGGCGCGCCGGGGTCTGCGGGAGGCGGCCGCGGCCGCGGGGAAGGAACTGCGTCTGCTGCGGGGATTCCCCGATCCCGACGGCAGTCCCGCCATCTCGGTCTACGAAGCGGCCCCCCTCCGCGCCCGCCCTGAGCCGCCGCCGGATTTTGTAGATTATCGGGGATGAAGGACGCCGCGCGCGCCGCCGAGAAGCTCCGCCGGGAGATCCGGGAGCACGACCGCCGCTACTACATAGAGAACCGGCCCTCGGTCTCGGACCAGGAATACGACGCGCTGCTCCGCAAGCTCCGCGGGTTGGAGGCGGCCCACCCGGAGCTCGGGGACCCCGACTCCCCCACCGTGCGCGTCGGCGGGACCGCCTCCACCGAGTTCGCCCCGGCCGCGCACGCCGTGCCCATGCTCTCGCTCGACAACTCCTACGACGCGGCGGACATCCGCGCCTGGGACGAGCGCGTGCATAAGGGACTCGGCCGCCCCCCCTCCGGCTACGTGGTCGAGGCCAAGATCGACGGGCTCTCCCTCTCCCTGGTGTACGAGCGCGGGCGGCTGGTCCTGGGAGCCACCCGCGGCGACGGCCGTACCGGCGAGGACGTGACCCTCAACGTCCGGACCATCCGCTCCATCCCGCTCCGCCTGCAGGGGGACGCGGTCCCGGCTCTCCTGGAGGTCCGGGGCGAGGTCTTCCTCGGGAAAGCGGACTTCAAGAGGATCAACGAACGGCTCCTGCGGGAAGGAGACGAACCCTTCGTGAACCCGCGCAACTGCGCCTCCGGCTCTTTGCGCCAGAAAGACCCCCGGGCCACGGCCGAGCGGGGCCTGCGCTTCTTCGCCCACTCCTTCGGGCGCATGGAGGGCGGGGCGCCCTTCGAGACGCAGTGGGGTTTCCTGGAGGCCTGCCGCGCCCTGGGCATCCCCTCCTCGGAACTGCGGCGACGCTGCGCGGACGCGGCGGAGCTCGCGGCCTTCTACGAGGAGATGCGCGGGCGTCAGGACACCCTCGATTACGAGATCGACGGCCTGGTCGCCAAGGTGGACCGCCTCGACGAACAGCGGCTCCTCGGGACGACCAACAAGAGCCCACGCTGGGGCATGGCCTTCAAGTTCCCCGGCAAGCAGGCCACCACCCTCCTGAAGAAGGTGGTCTTCTCGGTGGGACGCACCGGGACCATCACCCCGGTGGCCGAACTGGAACCCGTGTTCCTCTCGGGCGTGACCATCTCCTCGGCCAGCCTGCACAACTTCGACGAGATCGAGCGCCTGGGGGTCAAGGTCGGGGACCGGGTGGTCATCGAGCGCGCCGGGGAGGTCATCCCCAAGGTCGTGGCCGTGGTCCCGGAGGAGCGCTCCGGCAGGGAACGCCCGATCCGCGTCCCCAAGGAATGCCCCGTGTGCGCGGGCACGGTGCAGAAGGAGGAGGATTTCGTCGCTTACCGCTGCATCAACCCCTCCTGCCCGGCCCAGCTCAAGCGGCGGCTGCTCCATTTCGCCTCGCGCGACGGGCTCGACATCGAGGGCTTCGGCTCGGCCGTGGCGGACCAGCTAGTGGACCGGGGCCGCCTCAAGGACATCGCCGACATCTACACGCTGGGACTCCTGGACCTGCTCGCCCTCGAGCTCTTCGCCGAGAAGCGGGCCGCCAACCTCCTGGCCGCGATCGAGGACTCCAAGAAGCGTCCCCTGTCCCGCCTGCTCTTCGCCTTGGGCATACCGCAGGTCGGGGAGAAGACCGCGCGCGACCTGGCGTCCCATTTCGGCGCCCTGGAAACCCTGTGCGCCAGCGAGCTGGAGACGCTCGAGCTCATCCCCGAGGTGGGCCCAGTCGTCGCCGGTTCCGTCTGGGGCTTCCTCCGCCAGCCCCAGGCCGAGTCCCTGCTGGCCAAGCTCCGCGCGGCCGGGCTCACGCTCACCGAGCCGAAGACGGCGGTTCCCGCGGACGCCCGGCTGGCGGGCAAGACCTTCGTGTTCACCGGGGAGCTGGACGCCCTGCCGCGCGCCGAGGCCGAGGAGAAGGTCCGGCTCCTGGGCGGCCGCGCCTCCGGCTCGGTCTCCAAGAAGACCTCCTTCGTCGTGGTCGGCAAGGAGCCCGGCTCCAAGGCGGAGAAAGCCAAGAAGCTCGGCGTGCGCATCCTGGATGAGTCCGCGTTCCTGGAGCTGCTCCGATGAGCCCGCAGGACTGGGAAGCCCCGGGGTTCCCCAAGACCGCGCTGCTCAGCGTCGCGGACACGACCGGCATCGTCGACTTCGCCCGGGGACTCAGCGCCCTGGGCTACCGCATCCTGTCGGCCGGCGGCACCGCCAAGACCCTCCAGCAGGAGGGGATACTCTTCCAGGACGTCCAGGAGCTCACCGGTCAGAGAGACCTCTGCGCCGGGCGCGTGCGTCTGCTCCACCCCCGCATCCTCGCCGGCATCGCGGCGGACCGGCAGGACGGGGCGCACATGCGCGACCTGGACCGGGAAGGCATCCCGCCCATCGACCTCGTGGCCGTCAACCTCTACCCCCTCGCCGGCGTTCTGGAGTCGGGACAGATGACGCAGAAGGAGGCCATGGAGTTCGTGGACGCGGGGGGCTGCGCCCTGCTCCTGGCCGCGGCCCGCAACTTCCGCCATGTCATCACCCTCTGCGAGCCCAAGGATTATTCCTCGGTGCTTGCGACCCTGCGCCTGGGCCGCGGGCTCATCGTGGAACGGAGCCAGACCCTGGCGGCCAAGGCCTTCTACTGCGTCTCCTACTACGACGCGACCGTCGCCCAATATCTGTCGCATCTGCCGTCCTTGGAGCATCTCCCCGATGAGATGATCGTCAGCCTGAAGAAGGCCGCGGACCTGAGCTACGGCGAGAACCCCCACCAGAGAGCCGCCCTCTACAGCCTCAGCGGAGCGCGCCCCTGGGGGCTCAACGCCGCCAAGCTCCTGTGCGGCAAGCCCCTGTCCTACAACCATTATCTCAGCATGGACCGCGCCGTGGAGCTGGTCGGGGAGTTCTCCCTGCCCGCCTGCGCCATCGTGAAGTACGGCATCCCCGCCGGGGTCGCGGTCTCGGAGCGTATCGGGGAGGCGGCGCGCCAGGCCTACGACGCCGACCCGCCCGCCTGCGTCGGCGGCGTCGCCGCCTTCAACCGGGAGGTGGACCTCGATGCGGCCCGCGCGCTGGCCCCCGAGTACCTCGAATGCATCCTGGCCCCCGAGTTCTCATCGGACGCGATCGACGTCCTGAAGGCCAAGAAGGATGTCCGCCTGGTCCAACTCCCCTCCCTGCTCCTCTCGGCCCACGAAAGCGGGATCACCACCGTCTCCGGAGGGGTGCTCATCCAGGACCGCGACACGCCCCCCGCGGGAGCCGTTGCGCGCGTAGTGACGAAGACCCCGCCTTCCGAGGGGCTGCGCGCCGCGCTCGAATTCTCCTGGCGGGTCGCCAAGCACGCCGCGACCCACGCGGCGGTGGTGGGCCGCGGCACGACCACCATGGCCATCGCAGGAGGACAGCCCTGCCGGCTGGACGCGGTGCGGCTGGCCGTCGTCAAGAGCCAGGAGCGGCACCCCGTGGTGTCCCCGCTGCAGCCCATGGTCCTGGCCTCCGACGGCGCGCTCGGCCCCCAGGAGATCCGCGAGGCCGCCGAGGCCAACATCGCGGCCGTGATCCAGCCGGGCGGGTCCTCCGACGACCGCGAGTCCGTGGCGCTGGCCGACGAGTTCGGCCTGGCGATGATCTTCACCGGAGTGCGCCACTTCCGGCACTAAAACCATGGGCTGCGCGATCCTGCTGCTGCTGACGTCCGTTCTGGCCGGTCCCGCCGGCGCCGGCGAGGACAAGCCCTTCTACAAGATGGCGGAGCCGGAGATCGCGACGGCCCTGCGTACGCTCCACGATCCCTCCCCCTTGGTGGGCAAGGTGAGCGAACGCTTCGTGGGCACGCCCTATCATCTGGGGCCGCTGGGCGAGGGCGAGAAGGGCGACTTCGACCGCGACCCGCTCATGCGCTTCGACGCGGTCGACTGCACCACCTTCGTCGAGGAAGTCCTGGCCCTGGCCCTGGAGCCGGAGCCCGAGCGGGCCAAGCAGACCCTGCAGAAGATACGCTACAAGGACGGCGTCGTGAGCTACGCCTCCCGCAACCACTTCCCCGAGGCGGACTGGATCCCCAACAACGAGGCGGCGGGCTACCTGGAGGACATCACCCGGGTGGTCGCGGGCGACGACGTCCGGGTCTCCTCCAAGGTCATCGACAAGGCCGCCTGGTACCTGCACAAGACCACCGCCGACCTCCAGGGCGTCGGCAAGCTCTCCGCCGAGGAGAAGGTTGAGCTGGTCGGCCGCCTGCGCCAGGAGACCAAGGGCCTCTCCCCGCAGGCCGTGGCCGTGCCCTATCTGCCCATCGAGTTCCTGCCGGACTACGCGGCGCGCATCCCCGCCGGCACGGTGGTCAGCTTCGTGCGCGAGAACTCCCCCGCCATCCCGGTGCTCATCTCCCATCAGGGGCTCGTCGTGGAGAAGAACGGGGTCAAGCTCCTGCGGCATGCCTCCGCGACCGACGGCAAGGTGTCGGACGTGCCGCTCCTCGAGTACGCGTACCGCTACTTCAACGCGAAGTGGCGCCTGCTGGGGCTCAACCTCCAGGCCCTGCGCCGTCCGTCGCGGTGAAGCCGATGCCCCCCTGGATCCAGCCCCCGCGGATCCGCCTGGGAGCCTCGACGACTTGCCAGCTGCATTGCCCCCTCTGCCCCACGACCCGGGGCGAGGTCCGTAAGGGGATCGGCACGGGATTCTTGAAGTTCGAGGATTTCCGCGGGTTGGTCGACGAGAACCCCTGGGTGCTGGACATCGAACTCTCCACCTGGGGAGAGCCGTTCCTGAACCCGGACCTGTCGGCGATCGTCGAGTACGCCCACCGCAAGGGCGTCAGCCTGAGCGCGGGCAACGGGTCGAACTTCAACGACGTGCCGCAGACGGTGCTGGAAGCCCTGGTGCGCTGCGAGTTCTGGAGCATCACCTGCGCCCTGGACGGAGCCTGCCAGAAGACCCACTCCCGGTACCGCGCGGGCGGCGATTTCGACCGGGTCATCGGGAACATCCGGAGACTCAATTCGCTCAAGGCCGCCCGGGGCACTCCCTTCCCCCTCCTCAAATGGCAATTCGTCGCCCTGGGAGACAACGAAGGCGAGATCCCCGCGGCGCGGGAACTGGCCCGCGAGCTCGGCATGGAGTTCTTCGTCAAACTCTCCTGGGAACCCGGCGCGGAAGGTCGGGCGGCGGCGCAGGCCGCGGGACCGGTTACCGTCTACGACACGGACCTCATACTCCGGAGGATCTGCACCCAGCTCTGGCGCCAGCCCCAGATCAACTTCGACGGCCGGCTCCTCGGCTGCTGCAGCAACTTCTGGGCGGACCTCGGGGACGCTTTCACTGAGGGCCTGGTCGAGAGCCTCAACGGGGAGCGGATAGGGTATGCGCGGCGGATGCTCATGGGACAGGCTCCGCCGCGGGCGGACATCCCCTGCGCCTCCTGCCCGACCTACCGGGAAGCCGCCGAGGGAAAGGCCCGCTGGATAACTCCCGCCGAGACGGTCTGGCCGGGATCCTTCGCCTCAGCCGCGTTCCGGGGGGCGAGTTGGCTGAAAACGGCGCATCCCGGCGCGTTCCGCCGGCTCCGGCGCGAAGCCTACTTCGCCTGGCGCAGGCTGCGTCCCAGTCCCTCGGCTATCGTACGGAGCGACGGCCGGTGATTGCAGTTCAGCAGTAGGCAGGTCTGCCGGCACTCCAGAACTTCCCGGTACCGGAGGCGGGCCGAGTCGGAGCGCAAGACCGCGCCGATCTCCTCCCGGCGGAGGTCGCCGAAGGGGCCCCGCTGGACGCAGAACTGCAAGGCCCCGTCCTGCCGGATGAGCAGACCTTCCCCCGCGGCGCACGTCAGGCCGCCGGGCCAGGAATCCGGGGCGACGAAGTAGCCCTCCAGGGCCGACAATTGCTCCCGCGAGTTGCGGATCGGGAAGCCGGCGTCCTTCATCTCCAGCAGCGTCCCGATCGCGCTCCGGACCGCTCCCGGGTCCCGGGGCCACAGGGCGCCCCAATCGGGGCCCGTGCGCATCAGCGGCTGGAAAGACACCCCGTCCAGGCCCTCGGCCGCGGCCCAACGGACCAGCCCCGCCAGCTCCGGGAGGTTGTGCCCGGCGATGATCGCATTCAGCCCGATACTGGGGCAGCCCGGAAGCCTCCTCATGGCATCGAGGGCGCGCAGCGCCTGGGCATGCGTCCCCGGGGTCCCCCGCCCCAGATCGTGGGTCCGGGCCTGCGTCCCGTCAATGGACAGCTGCAGCTTGCCCAGGCCGGCGGCGCAAAGCCTCTCAGGCACGTCGCCCTCGATGAGCGTGCCGTTGGACACGAGCAGGGTCCTCGCGCCCAGGGCGGCGGCCTCCGCCAGGAGGGGGAAAAGCATGGGCTCGAGCAGCGACTCCCCGTGCCCGAAGGCGAGGAAATAGGGTCCCAGTTCCCGGCGCAGGCTCCGGAGTATCCCCGTCCATTGCCCCAAAGAGAGACGGTCGGGAGCGTCCTCGGCGCAGGGGAAAGCGCAATGGAGGCAGCGCAGGTTGCAGCGCCGGGTGAGCTCGGCGCTCACCCGCAGGGGCTTGTGGAGCAGCCGGCGCAGGGGGACCGAAAGCGCCGCCCAGCCTCGCTGCAGGAGGTCGTTCGCTCCCAAGGACAGAAGAGACCCGCGGTCCATGCCCCCTGAATATATCATGTCTGGAAGGGGCGTCCCCTCACCGAGCCTGGGCCCGAAGGCCCGGCGCGGGGGGTCGGATGACTCAGGCGCGGGCGCCGCGTTCCGGCTATATTCCGGGGAGATGGAACGCGGTCTCCGCATCGCCCTGCTCCTGGGCGCGGCTTTCTGCATGCCGCTCTCCGCCGCCGCCCAGTCCCTCCACGTCGCCGCGCCGGTCGCCGCGCCCCTCGGCCTGCCCGTGGTCCCCGTGACCTTCCCGGCCGCGGATCCCGGGAGCGGGCTTGGGTTCCCGACCCTGCCCGGGGCCGCCTCCCTGCCGCTCCTGGGGCTCCCCACTCCAGGGTCGCTCTCCCTGCCGGCGCCGACCGTTGCGGCGCCGCGGCTGGCGGCCCTCCAGACCGCGGTATCGGCGACCGCCGCGCGGCGGGTAGCCCGGGCCGCCGGATACGGTCTTTCGGCGCGGGCCGCGGAGACGGCCGAAGCGGACGCTCCACGCCCCGCGAACCCCTTGGCCGCCCTGCAGGCCGCGCGGATCCTCCCGCGCCTGGTATTCGACGGCGGCCGGACCGGGAAGCCCGCCGCGGATGCGGTCGAGGCCGGACCGGGCTTCGCCGTCGCCGGACGCTCGGGCCTTTCCCGGCTCACCGGGACCGCGCCGCGCGCCGCCGTCCCCCTCCCCCTCCCCCGCCCCTCGGCCCTCAAACGCCTCCGCAACAGCTCGTGGGGCGTCGCCGTGGGCTTCACGATGCTCGGGGCCGGCGCCGCTCTGATGCTCACTCCCGGCCCGGGAACGCCCTTCATCCTGCTGGGGCTCTATCTGCTGAGCGGGCGCTTCGCCTGGGCGCGGCAGGGCCTCGCCAAGATCCGCTCCCTCGTCAAGCGCCGGGTCTTCCACGGCAGCGAGAAGCGGATGGCAAAGCTCGAGCGCCGTCTCGGGATGTGAACCCGAGCCCTTGAAATCCCGGGGTTCCGGGTCTACACTCCTGATTGGTGCCGAGATGAGACCCCGCCCTCTGCCCTTTCTGCTCCTGCTTTTGCTCCCGACGGCGGCTTTCGCCGTCCCCTCCGATCCCGTCATCTTCTCCTCCGCCACAGCCAAGGTCAAACAAGCCTATCTGGACGGTCGGACCCTCGGTACCGTGCTCTCCCCCAAAGAGCTCGCGGCGCTCGACCGGGAGGCCAAGGGCGCGCCGGAGTCGGACGCCCTGCGGGCTTACCAGAAGATGCGCGCGGTCTTCCCCGGAGCCGTGGGGGTCCAGCTCGGCCGGGGGCGCCAGGAGTCGCATGATGCCTTCCTGGCGAGGATGGCGTCAGTGGAGGAAGGACTGGACCTCACCCCGGAGGAGGCCTACAAGGCCGTGCAGACTTATCTCAGCCGCAGCGCGCTGACGCCGGCCGAGGTCAAGGTCGCCGCCGAGCAGAAGCTGGCCGACCCGAACCTCCCGCCCGAGATGCGGGCGTCCTTGATCGCCAAGGTGGGCAGGATCGCTGGGTGGCTCGAGTCGCAGAACCGCGACGCCGGGGACCTCGTCCCGGGCGCCGGCTCCGCGCTAGGCGGATTCCAGCCCGGGCTGGGCCGGTCGTCGCTCGACCTCGCCGCCCTGAACTCGACCCCGCGGGCGCAGAGCTGGGTCAACTCCCAGATGAAGAAGGTCCCGCGGCCCAAGCTCTCACAGGACGAACGGGAGAAGAGCGTGGTCCTGCGGACCGCGGGGGGCAAGGATACCTGGTACCGGCCCCAGCCGCGGGACTATTTCTCGGACCCGAAGCTGAGCCGCGAGGTGCAGCGGGTCTGGGAACTGGCCGAGAAGAAAGAGGCCGACCCGAAGTACCGCAACAGCACCTACGGCTGGCTCTACGACATCAACACCAAGCGCACCCGCATCGCCATGGCGGCCCAGGACATCATGATGGGCTACCGCTACGGGGGCTCGGAGGC
>MGTY01000084.1:13827-76307 GCA_001799695.1 Elusimicrobia bacterium GWA2_69_24 | reverse complement strand
CGGAGCACTTCCTGGACCAGACGATAGAAGGGGCTGGCCCGGGGGTCGTGGGGGCGGCAGCGGGCCGAGGTCTTTGGGCTGCATGGCATCCAGCAGACAAGTACGATCGATGCTCGCGGGGAGTTCCATGAAACTTGGAGCGGCGAAATCCGATGGAACTGAAACGGGGGGTCGTTCGTACATGGGGTAAGGAGGGACCCCATGAGACTGTACTGGAATGACGTGGTCATAAGCCGTCACGCGAGCGCGGAGCAGATCGAGGCGTCGATCGCGCGCTTCCGGGAGGAACCCGAGGCCGCGCTGGAGCTGCGCCGGAACGCCCGCGCGCGCCTGCGGGCCGAGCGGGCGGTCATCGACGGCGAGACCTCATACCTGCTGGAATACCGGCGCGCCGAGGCCATCGAGGGCATCGTCTTCCCGTCGGACGGGCTGGAGACGGTCGTGGGCGCGCTGCGGGGTTACGTGAACGGGACGGTACCGGAGGAGTTCTTGGTGCCGGACAGCTATGACCCCGATTGCCCGCTCTGCGCCATGCTGGCCCGGCAGCAGGCCCAGGCGCGAGGCAGTTGTTAGGCCCCGTACCTCGCGATGATCTCGTCCTTGGTCTGACCCAGGATGCCGTACTTCCGGCCCACCTTCTTGAAGGCGTCGAGCGCCCGGTCGAGGTGGTGCAGCTCGTGGCCCGCGGAGATCTGCGTGCGGATGCGCGCGGCGCCCTTGGCCACCACCGGATAGAAGAACCCGATGGCGTAGATCCCCTCCGTGAACAGGTCGCGGGAGAAGTCCTGCGACAGCTTGGCGTTGAAAAGCATGACCGGCACGATGGGCGTGTCGCCCGCCTTCAGGACGAAGCCCGCATCCGTCATGCCCTGGCGCCAGTAGGCGGCGTTCTTCTCCAGCTTGTCGCGCCGCGCCGTGTCCTGGGAGAGGAGTTCGAGCGCCCGCAGCACGCCCGCGACCACCATGGGGGCCATGGTGTTGGAGAAGAGGTACGGCCTCGCCTTCTGCCGGCACATCTCCACCAGCTCGCGGCGTCCGGAGACGCAGCCGCCCGAGGCGCCGCCCAGGGCCTTGCCGAAGGTCGTGGTGATGACGTCGACCTTGCCCATCACCCCGTACTGCTCATGGGTGCCCCGGCCGGTCCTCCCGATGAAACCCGTAGCATGGGAATCATCCACGAAGAGCATGGCCCCGTACTTCTCACACAACGCGGCCAGCTTGTCCAGGGGCGCGGTATCCCCGTCCATGGAGAACACCCCGTCGGTGATCACCATCTTGAGCCGCTTGCGGGTATGGAGCTGCAGCTTAGACTCCAGCTGCGCCATGTCGGCATGCTCGTAGATGTCGCGCTCCGCCTTGCAGAGGCGGACGCCGTCGATGATGGAGGCGTGCACCAGGCGGTCGGAGATCATGACGTCCTGGTCGGTCAGGACCGCCTCGAAGACGCCGCAGTTGGCGTCCATGCAGGACGGAAAGAGGATGGTATCCTCGGTGCCGAGGAACTCGGTCACCCGGTGTTCGAGCTCCTTGTGGATATCCTGGGTCCCGCAGATGAAGCGGACCGACGACATCCCGTAGCCGCGAGAGTCCAGACCCGCATGGGCGGCCTTCACCACCTCGGGGTGGCTGGAGAGTCCCAGGTAGTTGTTGGCGCACATGTTGATGACTTTCTGGGGCGCGGTCCCGGCGGGGAACTCCACCTCGATGTCCGCGGCCTGGGCGGAGTGGATGAGGCGCTCGACCTTGAAGATGCCGGCCTGCCGGATCTCCTCCAGGGTCTTCTGATAGCCGTTGCGGACCTCGTCGGGGAACGCCATGGGAACCTCCTCAGCCTGGCGCCGCTATCGTTCCATGACGACGACGGCGCTGGAATAGTCCTTGATGTGCGTGAGCGAGACATGGATCGCGCGGATGCGGTACTTCCGGCAGAAGTCCCGGGCCCGGCCCCGGAGCACGATCCCGGGCTTGCCCAGGCGGTCGTTGACCACCTCCACCTCGTTCCAGGAGAATTCGCCGCGCCACCCCGTGCCGATGGCCTTGAAGAAGGCCTCCTTCGCGGCGAAGCGGGCGGCGTAGTTCTGCGCCTTGCCGCGCTTGCCCTCGCAATAGGCGATCTCGGCCGGGGAGAAATGCTTCTTCCGGAAGCCGTTGGACTTGGCGACCGCCCGGCCGACCCGGGCGGTCTCGATGAAGTCCGTCCCGATGCCGAGGATCACCGGCCGTACCTGCCGATGAGCTCGCTCTCGGCCAGGATGTGCCCGCCCATCGCCTTGCGCAGAGCCGCAGGCGCGGTCCGGGGCGGCGAAGCGTCCTCCCCATCGCAGGTGAAGCGCTTGGGCAGCATCGCGCCGGCGGGGAACGCGGGGCTCTTTAGAGTGAGCGTCATGGGGACCTTCCCTTTCTTCGGCTGCGCCGGCGCGGGACCGGCGGCGAGGCCGGGGGCTGCGCACAAGACCGTCGAAACGCAGAACGCAGCGATGCGTCTCATGCCCCATGATATGAACAATCCCCCCGGGATTTCCAGTCGGCCCGGCCCGCCCCGGGAGCGCCCCCTGAATCCTTTTCCGGCTCTCCGCATCCAAAGGTGGCAGGCCGACATCGAGGAGGACGCATGAACGCAAGGATCGTCTTGGGAGTCGTTCTAGGAGCGGCCGCCGGCTACGGCTGGTACCGCCTGGTGGGCTGTGCGTCCGGAGCCTGCCCCCTCACATCGAACCCGTACGTCAGCACCCTCTACGGCGCCATGGTGGGCGCGCTGATGAGCGCCGGCAGCTAGAGTAGTGATTCCAACACTTCTTTACATTGCCGGCTTCGTCGTCCCGGTGAAAGCCGGGACCCGGGTTTAGCCTGGACCCCGGCTTTCGCCGGGGTAACGAAAGTAATTGGACTTATGACTCACTACACCAGGAGCGCCGCAAAGGAGGATGCCATGGAATGCCTGGACTCGGAGACATTCAAGGGGAAGATCTTCGACTACAAGACGCAGCGGGTCTGGAAATACGCGGGAGCCCTGCCCAGCATCGTGGACTTCTACGCCGACTGGTGCGGGCCCTGCCGGGCCCTCGGTCCCGTCCTGGAAGAGGTGTCCCGGGACTATGCGGGGAAGGTCGACGTGTTCAAGGTGAACGTCGACCAGAACCCCGAGGTGGCTCAGGCCTTCGGGGTGAGCGGGGTCCCGACCCTGCTCTTCATCCCGAAGGAAGGCAAGCCCGCCTTCTCCGTGGGCGCCATCCCCAAGAGCGGGATCGAGGAAGCCATCGCGAGCGTGCTGAGAATCAGACGACCGTCACCGTGAGGCGGCTGACGGGAGCCAAGGGGCCGCCGCCCGACAGTTCGGCCTTCACGCGGTCGCCGGACTTGAGGGGCGACACCCCGGCCGGCGTGCCGGTGTAGACCACATCCCCCGGCGCCAGGCCGTACACCGCGTCGATATGCTCCAGGAGCTTCTCCACCGAAAAGATCATCTCCGCGCTGTTCCCCCGCTGACGGATCTCCCCGTTGACGGAGAGCTGGAACACCGCGGGCAGGCTGGGGGGCACGAAAGCGCCCAGCGCGGCGAAGCCCGGGCGGCCCTTGCACGAGGTCCAGGGCAGGCCTTGGGCCTTGTCCCGGTCCTGGATGTCCCGCGCCGTGAAATCGACCCCCACGGCCATCAGCAGGCGCCCGTCGCGGCCGCGGGCGATCACCAGTTCGACCTCGTGGTCCACGCGGGCGGAATCCGGGGGCAGGTGCAGGACCCCGCCGTCGAGGTTGACCGCCGACAGGGGTTTGAGGAACACGATGGGCTGGGCGGGCGGGGCGCTGCCCAGCTCCCGGGCGTGCGCGGCGTAGTTGCGGCCGATGCACCAGATCGTGCGCAGAGGCGCGTCGAGACCGGGGATTTCCATGCTACCTCCCGTGATCCCGCCGGCTGAGATAAGAGTGGCACTGCGGCACCCCGAGGGACAGCAGGATCTTGTCGCGCGGCAGCCGCTCGGAGAACGCCAGGAGCAGCGCCTGCCCCAGGATCCCGGCCCCGAAGACGACGGCGGGGATGCGGAGGGGATCCGTCACACCGGTATGCCGGCCTCGAAGCTGCGCAGGATCTCGCCCACCTGGGCCGGGCCGCGCGCGCGCTGCAGGCGCCGGCGCAGGGCGGCGTTGGACATGAGATGGGCGATGTTGGCGAGGATGCGGAGCTGGGCCGCCGGCTCCTTCAAGGGGGTCAGGATCAGGAAGATGATCTTGACCGGTCGTCCGTCCGGCGCCTCGAAGGGGATGCCTTCCTGCGACAGGGCGATGGCGATGAGGGGCTTGTTCAGGTCCTGCAGGCGGCCGTGGGGCAATGCCAGTTCCTTGCCGATGGCGCTGGTGAGCCCCTGTTCGCGCTTCCAGATCGCCTCGTAGGCCGCCTTCCGGTCGAATTCCGGACGGGCCGCATGCAGGCGCTCGAGCAGCCTGGCGATCACCTCGGACCGGCTCGCTCCCTCCAGCTTGGGGTCGAAGGCCTCGGGCACCCAATATTCCGAGAGGCTGCCCGCCGGGGGAGCCTCGAATTCGTCCCGGATCTCGCCCACGAGCTCCTCGAGGATGTCCTCCAGGGTCAGGAGCCCGGTCACGGCGCCGGCCGCGTTCTTGACCAGGGCCAGGTGGCGGCCGCGGCGCTGGAAATCCGAAAGGACCTTTTCCAGCAGCTCATCCTCCGAGACGACCGGGAGCTCCCGCCGGGCGCGCAGGAGGTCCGGCACCTGCGCCGCGGCGCCCTCGGGCTGGACGGCCAGCAGGTCGTGGATATGGACGTAGCCGACCGCATGATCGAGGGCGTCCTCGCAGAGAGGGTAGCGCGTCTGGCGACGCGTGCGGATGACCGCGAGGTTCTCCTCCCAGTTCCGCTTCAAAGACAGGAAATCGATGCTCTCCCGCGCGGTCATGGCGTCCTTGACGCGCTGCTGGCCGAAATCGAAGACGTTCTCGAAAAGCAGCAGGCGGCGCAGGGCGAAGCGGCCGTGCTCCTCGGCGCGGCTGATGAGCATGCGCAGCTCCTCTTCCGAGTGCCCGGTCTCGGCGGCGGAAGGCGGGGTGAAGCCGAGCAGGCGCAGGAAGCGGTTGGACGCCCAGTTGAGCATCTTTAGGGGGCCGTAGAAGAGCCGGTAGAACCAGCGCATGGGCCGGGAGCACCACAGGGCGGCGCGCTCGGCGCGCTGGATGGCCACGAGTTTGGGCGCCTGCTCCCCCAGGACCACGTGGAGGGCCGTGATGGCGACGAAGGCCGTGAGGAACGCCGTCGTGTGCAGGGCGTGCTCCGGCATGCCGGGCCAGACCCCCAGGAACACGGGGGAGAGGAGCCGCGCCAGGGCCGGCTCCCCGATCCAGCCCAGGCCCAGGCTGGCCATGGTGATCCCCAGCTGGCAGGCCGAGAGGTACTCGTCGAGCTTGCCCACCATCTCGCGGGCCACCAGCGCGTTGGGATTGCCCTTCTGGCAGAGCTCCTCGAGGCGGGTGACGCGCACTTTGACGATGGCGAACTCGACGAGCACGAAGAAGGCGTTGCCCACCACCAGCAGCGCGGCGAGTCCGAGCTGCAGGAGGTCCATGGAGGCCGTCATGCCTTGAGCGCCTTCAGGTAGTCTTTGAAATCCTTGGGCAGGGGCGCGGTGAACCGGGCCGCCTTCCCCGTGCGGGGATGCGCGAAGCGGATGCGGTAGGCGTGGAGCATCATGCGCGGCGGCGGCGGCAGGCCGGCCGCGTCCAGCTTCCGGAACTCCGCCGGGCCGAAGATCTCGGGGTCGCCCAGCACCGGGCAGCCCGCGTGCGCCGCGTGGGCGCGGATCTGATGGGTCCGCCCGGTCTTGGGCCGGGCTTCCACCAGGGTGAGGCCCCGCACCGTCTCGATCGGGGAGAACTCGGTGCTGGCGTCCTTGCCCCAGGGCGAGACCTTGACCTTCCGCCGTCCGGAAGGCCGGCCCACCGGAGCCTCCACCGTCGTCTCCCCGAGCACGCCCCAGAGCAGGGCCCGGTAAGCCTTCTCAACGGTGCGGTCCCGGAAGGCCGTCAAGAGCGCGTCCTGCGCCGCCGGGTTGAGCGCCGCGAGCAGGAGTCCGCTGGTCTGCCGGTCCAGGCGGTGCACGATGCCGCAGCGCGAGACGCCGGCGGCCTGGGCGTCGGGACGATGGTGGAAGAGGAGGCCGGCGACGTTCGCCTCCTGGTCCGACAGGGCGGCCTCGGGAGTGCGCAGCCAGCTGTCGCCCATCGGATGCGTCAGGAGGCCGGCCGGCTTGTTCAGGACCAGCAAGTCCTTGTCCTCATGCAGGATCCAGTCCTCGAACGGGAGGGCGGACCACGCCGACTCCGCGGCGGCCAGCTGCACGACCTCCCCGCCGCGGAGCCGGAAGTCGGGGGACCGCACCCCGCCGTCCACCTTGACGAGGCCGCGCTCGATGAGGTCCTTGACGTAGGACCGGCTGTAGCCGGCCAGCCGCTGGGTGAGGAACTGGTCCAACCGCAGTCCGGGAACGTCCGCCAAGAAGCTGGCCGCCTTCATGAGTCCCCCTTCCGTCCGCGGAGCCAGAAGACGGCTCCGGCGGCGGCACAGCCCAGCCCGATCCATTGCGACACCGAAAGGCCGAGGAGGGATCCGCCCCGGTCGTCGCCGCGCAGGAACTCGATGCCGAACCGCGCCCCGCCGTAAAGACCGGCGTAGGCCGCCAGGACCTTCCCGGAGGCGCTCCCCTTCGGACGAGCCCGCAGCATCGCCATGAGGAAGACGGCGATCAACGCGTCAGCGGCCGCCTCATAAAGCTGGGTCGGGTGGAGGGCCATCCCCGCCAAGCCCGGGTCCACGAGGCTCTCGGGATGGTTGAAGCGCACCCCCCAGGGCAGGGAGGTCGGCTTCCCCGCGCAGCAGCCGGCCATGAAGCAGCCCAGCCTCCCGATGGCGTGACCGACGGGCAGGGCAGCGGCGAAGTGGTCGGCGACGCGCCAAAAGTCGAAGGGATGCCGCCTCCGGTACCCCCAGCCCGCCAGGAAGGAACCCAGGAAACCGCCGAAGAAGACGAACCCATAGCGGAAATCCCGCAGGGGCCGGAGCGTCCCGTCCGCGATGGCCTGCCATTCAACCAGCCAGTAGAGCAGCTTTCCCCCGAGGATGGCCCCGAAGAACACCGCGTAGACCACTCCCCAGAAATCCTTCTCGCTCAGGCCCATGCGCTCGCGCCGCCGGCTCAGCCAGAGGATGGCCGCGAAATAGCCGGCCGCCACCAGGACCCCATAGGTGGCCAGGCGGAATTCCCCGATGCGGATCAGCGTGGGGAACATCGCGCC
This sequence comes from Elusimicrobia bacterium GWA2_69_24, assembly GCA_001799695.1. GTDB lineage: Bacteria > Elusimicrobiota > Elusimicrobia > UBA1565 > UBA1565 > UBA10166. Next base: position 69,008 of record MGTY01000084.1, on the reverse strand, counting down.
TCGAGGAAACGGGTCAGCGGCCGGAAGTCCCGCAAAGGGCGCGCGGGCAGGCCGTCCTCGCGCAGGAAGCGCAGGAGCGCCCCCCGGGCGAAGGCGGCGTCCGCGGCGCGCGCGGCGGCCAGGTCCCCCACGCCGTCCCCGGCGAAGAGGACCCTCCGCGAGCGCCGCTGATGGAACCGGACCCGGGAGCGCTTGAACTCCTCGATGGTCCGGCCCCTCAGGAAGGCGTAGCGCAGGGAGACCCCCCCGGGTCCGAAGCGGGACGCCGCGCGATAGCGCTTGAGCCCGTCGGCCTTCCAAGCCGAGAGCAAGCGGTCGAGGTAGAAGTCCACGCCCCCGCTGACGATCTCGACGGGCACCCCGCGCTCCCGGCAGAGCCGCAGGAACGCGCCGAACCCCGGCCGGAGCTTCGCCGCGGAGAGCACGTAGCGCTCCACCCTCCGGCGGGCGCAGCCCAGGCGACGGAAATGCTCGCGCATCCAGGTCTCGGTCACGGTCCCGCGCCGGTAGGAGGCGCGGATCTCGCCCGGCGTCGCGGCGCCGAAGCGCAGCAGGATCTGGTCGGAGACGTCCTGCATGCTGACCGTCCCGTCGAAATCGAGGACCACGGCCCAGCCCGGTCGGCGCGGGGGCATGCTACAGTACGACCTTGCGGAAATCGGCGGGGCCCATGGTGAGGCAGGCGCGGAGATAGGGATTCATCTCGCGTTCGGTCGCCAGGGTCGCGCTGCGTTCCGGACCGTAGTGGTGCCCCGGGCAGACCGTGAGGGAGGCCGGGAGCTCGGCGAGCTTCCGGAGACTGCCGTACATCTTATCGGGGTCGGAGCCCGGCAGGTCGACCCGCCCGACCTCGCGGATGAACAGCGTGTCCCCGGTCAGGAGGAAGTTCCCCGCCAAGAAGCACTGGGAGCCTTCAGTGTGTCCCGGAGTGTGTACGCAGAGGATCTCCGCCCCGCCCAGGGCGATGCGGGTCCCGTCCTGGACCGGGATCCAGCGCTCCCCGTCCGCGAGCCCGACCGCATCCTTCTCATGCAGGCAGACGACCGCTTCGGTCCGGCTCAGGAGCTCGGCCACGCCGTTGCAGTGATCGGGGTGATGGTGCGTCAGCAGTATCTTGGTGATCTTCAGGCTGAGTCCGGAGACGGCCTCCAGGATCATCGGGGCTTCCCAGCCGGGGTCCACCACGGCGCACTCCAGGCTGTCCGCGTCCCAGAGCAGGTACGCGAAGTTCGCCATCGGCCCCAATTCCAGCTGTTTGAGCTGCAATTCACTCATCATCCGGTCCCGGAGGCGGGAAGCGATACTCGATCTCCCCGGCCTTCCGCATTCCCAGTTCCTTGCGCGCGGCGTGCTCGAGGGCCGCGTCGTCGCTCGCCAGGGTCTTGATCCGCTCCTTCAGCGTCTTCTCTTCCTTGTCCAGCGCCGCGATCTGCGCACCCACGCTGCGCAGCTGCAGGAAGTTCTTCACGGCGGCGCGGAACCCCCGGTTGCCGACCAGCACCGCCGCCGCCGCGGCGAAGACCGCGGCATAGATCCAGCGACGGAGGGTGCTGGACCTCGGGCTAGGCACCTACGGCCGGACTCGCCGCGCGGAAGGCCTTGTCGCCGGCGTACTCCGCCCGGGGCCCCAGTTCGGAGTGGATGCGCAGCAGCTGGTTATACTTCGCCAGCCGCTCGGAGCGGCAGGGCGCCCCCGTCTTGATGGCGCCGGTGTTGAAGGCCACGGTGAAGTCGGAGATGTAGGCGTCCTCGGTCTCCCCCGACCGGTGCGAGACGACGCACGAGAAGCCCGCCTCGTGAGCCTTGAGCACCGCCTGCACCGTCTCGGTGACGGTCCCGATCTGGTTGAGCTTGATGAGGATGGCGTTGGTGGAGCATTCCCGGATACCCCGTTCCAGGCGCTCCGGGTTCGTGACGTAGAGGTCGTCCCCGATGACCCGCACCCGGCTGCCGAGGGACGCGGTGAGCGCCTGGTAGCCCGCCCAATCGTTCTCGGCCAGAGGATCCTCCAGCGAGACGATGGGGAACTTGTCCACCCAGGCGGCGTAGCGCCGGGTCAGGGCGGCGGCGTCGTGCGGCTGGCCTTCCAGGCCGTAGGCTTTCCCGTCGAAGAACTCGCTGGCCGCGGAATCGAGGCCGAGCTTGACCTGGCCGGCGTAGCCGGCCTGGTCGATGGCCTCCACGATCGTCTGCAGGACCTCTTCGTGGGTCTTGATCCGGGGCGCGAAGCCGCCCTCGTCGCCCACCGCCACGGCGTGGTTGCGGGACTTGAGGATCTTCTTGAGGATCTGGTACACCTCGGCGCCCATCCGGAGCGCCTCGGGGAAGGAAGGGGCGCCGACCGGGACGACCATGAACTCCTGGACATCGATCCCGCTGTCGGCGTGCTTGCCGCCGTTGATGATGTTGAGCATCGGGACGGGCAGGAGGAACTGGGGATCCTTGATTCCGAAGGCATCGCGCAGGTGCCGGTACAGCGGGACCTTGCGGCTCGCGGCCGCGGCGCGGGAAGCGGCCATGGACACGCCCAGCAGGGCGTTGGCCCCCAGCTTCCCCTTATTGGGGGTGCCGTCCAGGGCGATCATCCTCTCATCGAGCTTATGCTGCTCGGAAGCATCCATTCCCTTCACGGCCGGCCCCAGGACCTTCTCCGCGTTGGCCACGGCCTTGAGCACGCCCTTGCCGGCGTAGCGGGCTTTGTCCCCATCGCGCAGCTCGACGGCCTCGTGCTCCCCGGTGGAGGCGCCGCTGGGCACCGCCGCCCGGCCGAACGAGCCGTCCGCCAGTACCACCTCGGCCTCGAGGGTCGGGAACCCGCGGGAATCCAGGATCTCCCGCGCGTGGACTTCCGAGATCGTACAGCCGGACGCCTTCGCTTTAGCCATCAGAGCCTCCCGTGAATGATCTTCTTGCCCGTTTCCACCATGCTGTTCAGCCCTTTCGGGTCGAACGCCTCGGCATAGAGCCGGACGACGGGCTCCGTCCCGGAGAAGCGCAGGCCCAGCCAGCGCCCGTCCTTCAGGATGAACTTGTAGCCGTCGGTCTCGTCGATGCGCCAGACCGCCGTCCCATCCAGCTCCATCGGGGGATGCAGGCGCAGGCGGTCGTTGAGCTCCTTGACCAGCTTGGGGCCCTCCAGCGCGAAGTTCAGCCGCGCATTGTGGAAGTGCCCGTACTTCTTGAACAGGTCCTGCCGGATCTTGGACAGAGGCCGGCGGTCGAAGGCCATGAGCTCCGCCATCAGCAGGCAGGCCAGGAGGCCGTCCTTCTCGGGCACGTGGCCCCGGATGGACAGGCCCGCCGACTCCTCGCCTCCGATGATGAACTCCCCGGTGCGCAGGAGGTCCCCCACGTACTTGAACCCGACGGGGGTCTCCCGCACGCGCAGGCCGTTCCCCTTCGCGATCGCGTCCACGAAATGGGAGGTCATCAGGCTCCGGGCCACCCCGCCCCTCCAGCCCCGGTTCTGGATGAGGTGGTGCAGGGCCAGGCCCAGGACGTCATTGGCCGCGATCCAGGTCCCGCCCGTGTCCAGGATGCCGTAGCGGTCCGCGTCCCCGTCGCAGGCGAGACCCAGCGAAAGCCCCTTTTTCTTCATCAACTCCGCCAGCCCCGCCAGCTTCTCCTGGCTCGGCTCCGGGGAGGCGCCGCCGAACAGCACGTCCCGCTCCTCGCGCAGGCCGACCGCCTCGATGCCGAGGCTCTCCAGGAAGGGCCGCAGGAAGCTCCGGGCGGCCCCGTTCATGGCGTCCACGCCGACCTTGAGCTTGGCCTTGCGGATGGCCGGAAGGTCCAGGAGGGAGCGCAATTGCTTGAAGTAGGAGGCCCGGAAATCGCATTCCACGATCCAGCCGTCCCGGACGGCCTTCTCGTAGCTGGTGATGCGTACCGCGTGGAAGCCGATGATGGCCAGCCGCCGCTCAATGTCGTCGGTGATGGACGGGGTCGCGGGGCCGCCCCAATAGGGAGACCACTTGATGCCGTTGTACTGCGCCGGGTTGTGGCTGGCCGTCACCATGATCCCGCCGACCGCCTTATTGTCGAGGATGGCCCAGGCCACGACCGGGGTCGGGATGTCGGTCTTGGCTATGAGGACGCGGATGCCGTCCGCGGCGAACACCGTGGCGGCCTCGCGGGCGAACTCCTCGGAGAGGAACCGGGTGTCGTAGCCTATGACTACCGTGGGGCCCTGCCCATCGATCGCCTTGCCCGCGTGCGTCCGGTACTCGGCGCTGGAGAATCCGTCCTCGGTGTTCTCTTTCACATGCCCGGCGATCGCGTGGACCAGCTTCCTCACGTTCGCGAATGTGAATTCATCGGATATGACCGCGCGCCAGCCGGACGTCCCGAATTTGATTGCCATGGCGTCATATATACAATAAGCGGGGCGGGTGGGCAAGGACCCCCAGAGGCCCCGATCCTCTGCTAAGCAGCTGTGCCCGGGCACACTCGTGGCGCCGCCTGCTTGGGCATGGCTGGAAAGTCGAAAAGTCGACCGAACGGATCACGTCCTTTGCCGGCTTGCCGCTGCCGACGGAACTGGCCCACCGAAGCAACCTGATCAAGGATCTGCGCTTCCGCCTGCTGTGCCGGGCGGCCAAGCTGGTCAGGCACGCGGGCCAGACGGTCCTGAAGTTGTCGCGCGGCTGCGCCCACTTGTGGATTGCGGGGATCACTGTGCCCGGGCACAGTTGCCCCGTTGTGCCGCCGCTAAAAAACAGCCCGCCAGCTGCGTCGTCACCGCCCCGGGAGATTCCGACGGCCCCGAAGGGGGTCGCGGTGTCGTATGGTGAGCCTATTTGTCGTTTAGCCGAGGATTGGGGAGAGGCGCCCGCCATCCATAATATAGGTCCTTGGACCTATTGCGCACTAGGCCCTTAGGCCTTGCGGCTTCAAGCCCCTGGCCCTATACTATGACGAATTCAGACAGCGCCATGAAAGCATTCCTCCTCCCTTTAGCGGTCCTGGCCCTGGGAACCCTGGCCGTCCCCGCCTCTGCGGTCGACCCCGCCCCGGCCAACGGGACCCCCGCCTGGGGCAACTGCGAGAACAACCCGCGGGAAGGCTGCCTGAACTTCATCGGCCCCCTCCAGCCCAGCTTCTGCGAGAACAACCCCAACGCCCCCGCCTGCGGCCCCGAGGGCCTGGTCCAGAACGGCGGCGCCAACGATTGGAAGCCCGTCGCCGAGGGGGGCGCCGGGGCCGTCTGCTCCGAGACCCTGCAGATCTGCACAAAACTCGACGCGGAATCGGAGATCTGGAAGAAACTCACCGAGAAGCCGGGGACCCAGACCCCCGAGGGAAAGGCCGACCACAACGACCACGGCGGAGCCTACAACGCCTACAACGCCGCCGCGGACGGGGGCATCCTGAAGAACCTGGCCGGCGACGAAGAGGTGGGAGATTATTGCCTAAGGAACAATTATCCCATTCCCTGCCGCCTGCCCGATGAAAAGAAAGACGAGAACGGCGGCAACGGGAAGGAAGACAAGAAAGAGCCGCCTAAGAACCCGGATTTTGAAACGCTGAGCACTGACGAACAGAACAAGCAGGTCGCCGACGCCGACAAGAAGAACAAGAAGCAATCCGACGACGAGACCAAGCCCCAGAAGGATTCCGGGTCCCGGACCCCCTCCGGGGACCCGAAGAAGAACACGTATACCGGCCCCTACACCCCCAACAACCCCACCGGCGGGAAGGGCGGCGCTCCCGAGATCACCGATTCCACGGCCCTTACCTGCGAGGATTTCCCGGACCAGGCCAGGTGCCTCGCCGCGAAGGTCAAGGCCAAAAAGGACATGGACGCGGCCCTTAAGAGCGGCGCGGCCCTGCGTTCGCTGAATGCCGAGGACGACGGCACGACCACCACCATCGCCCAGGCCCCGGACCGCCTCAACCACTCCGGCATATTCGGCCGACTGCGCGGCATCGCCGACCGGCTCTACTCCAGCATCCCGGGCATGGGCAACGGCACTTCCGGCACGGACACCACGCTCGTCTCCAGCGTGGATGGGGCCGTGGCCAACGCCAACAGCGATTTCCAGGGCAACTCCACCACCCTCCCCACCATCCGCGTCACCAAGAAGACCGGCGTCTTCGGCGGCACGTACGTCGCCCCCGAAGAAGACTGACCCCCCGACGAACTAGGCCCCCAGTCCCATATTCTCATAGGCCCTAGGTGCAGTCCCCCCCTGGGCCTTTAGACGCTTTTTCTGGGGGCCTTCCGGGACTATCCTATGGGTACGATGAACCAACGAACCTGGGACCTTCTCCTCCTCACCGCCGCGATCCTCGTCGGGACCGCCGCCCTCTCCTCCGCCCAGGAGTCCCCTAAACCGGACGGGGACAAGGGCACCGAGAAGCGCTACTCGATCTGCCTCTGGCCCAACCCCTGCGGCGCGACCGGCAAACCCCGCCCCGCCCCGGCCGAGCCCAAGAAAGAAGAGAAGCCCAAGCCCTCCGCGGTCCCGCACCCCGGCATCGGCAGCCTCCATCTCTACGTGAATCCCGATCCGCTCAGCCAGACCATACTCCGGGGCAGGGTCGAGAAAGCGGACGACGGTGTGGTTTCCGCGGTCCGCCTCAAAGACGATCAGATCCTTTACAAAGGGGACGGCTCGGATCTCCGGGATTCGCTCGCTTCCGGCAGCGGCTCCCTGAGGCTCCCCGCCTCGAGCCTCGCCACGGGCAAGAGCGCTAAGAACGCCGGGCCCGAGGACGAGTGGGTGAAGGTCGACAAGGGCGGCGTCGCCGCCGGGCAGGTCAACGGCATGCGCTCCGAGCGCGCCGCCCTCGCCGGAGGCGCGGCGCAGTCCCGCGAAGGCCTCTCCCGGATGTGGGGCGATAAGCGCTCCGCCTCAGAAGCGCGTCCGTAAAGAATACCGGAACGCGCTCCCCAGCAGCCCATACGTAGTCCTTGGTGTTTTGTCAAAAAGACATCGCCCCGACGCGGTCGCGGCGTTCTTCTGCCGCCTCAGGAACCTTCCCGGCTCCTGACCGGATCGGCCGCCGGAGGCCGACGGGCCATAGCCAGGTCTCCGCTGTCCGCTCATCGCACCGGACGTGCGGATTTCCCGCATCCGGCTCTCGGACGGGTTTCATGCCAAGGCATACGAAGAGGCGGCACGACTTGGAGCGAGAAGGAGAAATCCTCGAGATGGTCCTGGACCAGGCGGTAGAAGGGACTGCCCCGGGGGTCGCGGGGGCGGTAGCGGGCCGGGGACTTGGAGCTGAGGGCATCCACCATATGGATACGATTCCGACGTCGATCCAGTTCCATGAGATTTTAGGGAAATTGACCCGCGTATGAATCATGCAACGGCAATTGAGTGGATCCCGGCTTTCGCCGGGATGACGGCGAGAGGGAGCCGGGATGACGGCGAGAGGGAGCCGGGATGACGGCGACAGGACGCCGGGATGACGGCGAGAGGACGCCGGGATGACGGCGAGAGGGAGCCGGGATGACGGCGAGCCTCAGAAGCGCGTCCGCAGCGAATAGCGGAACGAGTTCCCCAGCGCCCCGTACGCGACCCAGGCGAAATCGAATTCCGCCTTCCCGTACGCGACGCCGGCCCCCACCGTGATCCCGTCGAACCCTTCCCCGTCCGCGCTCGACATGTTGTAGCCCGCGCGCAGGGCCCCGCGCAGTTCCCTGCTGAAGCCCCTGCGGTACTCCCCGCCCAAGGAGAGGCGCGGGGCGTCGTCATTGGGGAGCCGGAGTTCGGCGGCGGCCAGCCAGCCGGGGCCGGCCTTCCAACCGCCTCCCAGGTAAGCCGTCAGGGGCAGCGGGTCCGCTTCCGAGACGAAGCGCAGCTTCCCCCCCAGGTTGCGCACCCCGGCGCCCACGGAGAGCCGGTCGCCTTGGAACAAGCCCCCCGCGTCGACGGCGGCGGTCCGCGCGCTCGCCGAATCGAGCCGCTGCTCGATGAGCTTCACGGCCGCGCCAAGCGAGACCCGGCGCGGGAGGGACAGCCCGTAACCCAGCGTATAGGCGCGGTCCTCGGCAGAAAAGGTCCCGTTCGGCTCGTCGGTCTCGACCAGGCCGCGCCGCTCGATGTCCCCGACCGAAAGGCTGGTGACCGAGAAGGCCAGCGTCCCGAAGGCGTTGCGCTGGCGGCGCGTGTCCACCCAGGACAGCAGGGGGACCGCCAGGGCGCCGAAGTTGTGGCGGATGCCCTGGAAGTGGGAATCGTGCATGGCGCCGACCTCCACTTCCTGGAGGTTCCCCAGGCCCGCGGGGTTGTAGTGGATCGCGTGCAGGTCGTCGGCCACCCCGCCGAACGCGTCACCCATGGCGGCCGGCCGCGCCCCGGGAGACAGCTTGAGGAATTGCGCCCCCGCAGTGCCCTTCGCGCCCTTACCCATGGCCGCGGCAGGCCCCGCCCCGCAGACGAAGAGGACGAGCAGCAGAGCCGCGTACCGGGCTTTCACTTGATCACCGCCATCTTGAAGAAGGCGGATCTCCCGCCCACCCGAACCTGCCCTATGTAGACCCCGCTCGCCGCGTCCCGGCCCGCGTCGTTGCGGCCGTCCCAGGGCTGATAGTAGTAGCGCCCTCCGGCCAGGGAGCCCAGGTCCAGGCTGCGCACCCGCTCCCCGGCGACGTTGAAGATGTGGATGACCGCGCCCCCCGCCAAGTCGGGCGGAACGGAGATGCGGATCAGAGTCCCCCGGACCGTGTGGTTGGGCCCCCCCGCGCTGCCGTGGATGGTCTGCACCGTCTTCTCGGAGAGGTCGAAGGGGTTGGGGAAGTTGAAAGCCTCGAGGTCGCCGCCCGAGAAGCTGTTGCCCGAGATCGCCGCCGCCCCCGCGTCGAAGAGGACGAAGGTGGAGAAATGCCCCACGCGCAGGGTGAGGGTCCGGGCGACGGCGTCGACGACCGGCGCGGCCCCGTACGCGTCCTGCTGCAGGATGTAAGCGTTGGCGGCCGGGTTGTACCAATAGACGTTGAGCTTGGCGGGGTCCACGCCGGTCGAATAGCTGAGCGCCAGCTCGGCGGGTTTGGCCAGCACCGTCCTTACCCCGGCCGGGAGCATGACGTCGTAGTACGCGCTCAGCGGGGTCACTTCCGGGGGCGAGGCGGCCAGGGCGCGCAGGAGCTGCGGCGGATAGGCGGCGGGAGCGAAGCGCAGGGAGCGCATCCTCGCCTCGGCGGGGGAGAGTCCCTGCGCCGCCCACCCCTGGGCCCCGGACAGCAGCTCGCCGGAGCGCTGCAGGGTGACCGGCACGGCCGAGGAGGAGTCCACGTAGAAGGCGCCCTGGGGCAAGGTCAGGCTCCCGCCTCCCCCCTCGATCACCAGGGAGCCGCCCGTCAGGTTCGGGATGCTCGCCTGGTGATAGCCGTCGAGCCCGGCGAAGAAGGTGAAGGTGGAGTCCACCAGGAACTCGGGGTTGGCCGTGTCGGTTGAACTCGGGTCCCGGAACGCCGTGTAGGCTCGCAGGCGCAAAGTGAAGCTCGACTCCCCCACCGCCGGGGTGTAGACGGCGCTGAGCCCTTCCCGGTCCGCGGAGAGGGAGCGCGCGGAGAGCGACCCGCCCGCGGAGACCGTGGACAGGACGGCCGTGAGCTCGTCGTCGTCGACCCGGCGCGAGCGCAGGGGCTGGGGCAGGCGGAATTCCAGCAGGAAATCGGAGCCCTGCCGGCGGGACTTGCCCATGGCGGCCGGCCGCGGCCGGCGGAAGGTCAGGTCCAGGCCGCGCGCCTCCAAGCTGCTCTGCAGCACCACGAAGAGCCCCTCCTCCGGAGAAACGATCTCGTCCTGGCCGGTGACGACCGTGATGCGATAGCCCGTGCCGCTGCGGAAACCGCTCAGCCGGTACCCCGAAACGCTTCTGGTCTCGGGGTCGGTCACCAGGGTCCCCATCAGGAACTCCTCCAGACCCGGAGTCGCGGCATAGACCGCCTTGACGTCCTCCTGGCCGGGCGAGGTCCCATCCGGAGCGCGCAGGGCCCCGGAGACCGTTCCCCCGCGCTGCAGGGAGAGGACCCCGAGGGAAAGCGACGCCGTGGATATCTCCACCACCCGCTTCAGGGGCGCATAGCCCTGGGCCGCCGCGGTCAGCCGGTAGACCCCCGCGGCCAGATGGGGGATGCGGAAGCGTCCATCGGCCTCGGAGCGGAGGACGATGTCGGCCGCCGGCGTAAGGCGGGAAATCACCCCCTGTTTCTGCAGGAGAAGGACGGCCCCGGGCTGCGGCTCCCGGTCGCCCCCGGAGGTCAGCGCCCCGCCGTCGGCGGCGACGGCCTGCCCCGCGATCGCGTAGCCCGCCGGCAGCAGGGAGAAATCGAGCGTGGCCGTGCTGCGCAGATCCACCGAGCCGGCGGCCGCCCCCTCGTAGGGCACCGATTGCGCCGCCCCGGGATCCTCCTCCCGCGTCAACGCCGCGATGTCGTAGTAGCGGACCCCGGGATCCAGCCCCCGCAGCTGATAGCGTCCGTCCCAATCCGTCCGGGACTCGGGAGCGGGACGCCGCTCGGTGTCCGCGCCCGGAGCGGGGACGCTGGAGAGCGCGCGGATGCGCGCGTTGGGGACCGGCGCTCCGCTCGCGGCGTCGGTGACCCGGCCGCCGAGGGTCATTGCGGCCCGCAGGCGGACCACGCCGATGTCCACGGTCCTGCCGCCGTCCGCCGCGATCCCGGAGCGGACCTCCGGGACCAGGTCCAGGCTGCCCCGCTGGGTGTTGGCGGCGTCGTTGGTGGGATGGAACACGACGTCATAGAGTCCCGGGAGCACCCCGGAGATGGTGAATTTCCCATCCGGGCTGATGGCCGCGGTCGTGCAGCCGGGGGCGCCGCAGGAAGCGGACTCAGCGGGGAACCAGGATCCCTGCGACCAGGGGACCGCGGCGGCCGACACTCCCAGAGGCGGCAGGAGCGCCCGGTTCGCCGCGCTGACCAGGACGAATTCCCGGGTCCCATCCTGCCGGATCTGCTCCACGGCGATCCGCCCCTGGATCCGGCCCGCCGGGACCAGGACGATCTCCGGCGGCTCCAGGTCCGAGCGTCCCGCCTGGACCAGCAGGGGGACCGCGGCCGCGGCTTTCGGATAGCCCATGTCCTCGGCCGCGATGGACCCGCTCCCCTCCGGGACCCGGTCGAACAGGTACTCCAGGGAGGATTCTCCGTTAAAATGCAGGAGGGCTCTCCGGGCGGGGACGGACTCACCAACGGACAAGGTCACCCGGACGTCCCGCCCGGCCGCGGCGCCGGCTCCTAGACGCACCCGCCCGCGGACCCGGATGCCCGCGGGGATCTCCAGGTCCGCGCGCGTGTCACCAGCCACCCGCACTACCCGGGAGACCGCGGGGGTCTCGTCCCCGTTTTCCGGGACCCCGTCCAGGTCGGGCTGGTTGCGCAGCAGATAGACCCCCGGCGGGACGCCCGGGAACCGGTACGCGCCGTCCGGCTCGATCGCGGCCAGATAACCCGTGGGGCTGGCCGCCCCCCCACCGGGTGATTCGGCTCGGTAGGCCGCGCAGTCCGTCCCGGTGGAACGCAGGAACGGCCCGGGGACCCCGCCCCGCTCCCGCGGCAGGGGCGCGAGCTCGAGGTGGGCCGCGGACAAGGTCACGGGGAGGCTGGAGGAGAGCAGGCAGAAGCTGGAGGTGGAGGCATGCGCGGCGAGACCCGCGGCGGAGCTCACGGCGACCTCCGCCCCGCCGCGGCGCAGACGCACGCTCCCGGACAGGAACACGCTGCCCGAGACCGCGAAGGTGGAGCCGGAGAGGTCCACCAGCGCTTCGGCCGTGGCGCCGTTGGCCAGGGAGAGGAAGGCCTCTCCGACGTTCCCGGAGCGGCCGTGCATGAGACGGAACCCGTAGGAACCGTCGCCGAACGGCCGGGTAAGGAGGGTCATGCTCGATTGGAAGTACTGGAGCGCGGCGCCCGCGACCCCATCCAACCCGGTCACATCCGCGACCGCCTCCGGAGCCGCTCCCGGGGGGTCGGTCACCAGGCCCACGTCCTGGAAATCCGCGGCGCAGGAGCAGGGCGCCGCCGGCCTCGGGATGAGTACCGAAATCCGGGCCCGCGCCGATTCCCGGTAGAAGCGGAGGTCCGCCGCGGTCCCGGAAGACGCGTAGAGTCGTACGGTCTCCGGGCCCGCGGGGATTTTCCGGAACCCATCCAGGTAGGCCTGGACCTGCCACTCCCCCGCTTCCAGACCTCCGATCGAGAAAGTCGCCTGGCTGACCGAGGCATGCGTGGATAGGGAGACCAAAGACCCCGAGCGCTGGGCGGTGGCCGGGTTGACCGCTTCCACGAACACCGTGAAGCCCGCGCCGGCCGGAGCCTCCGGGGCGCGTCCGCCGATCGAGCCCGCCAGGGGCCGGGAGTCTCCGTTCACGGTCACGGTCCCCTGGATGACCCGGCCGGCCCCCAGCGCCAGGTCCAGCCCGACGCCCGTGGCCGGGTCGCCGAGGTCGCTCCCCGAAACCAGATAGACCGTCGTGGAAGCCGGTATGAAGCCCCGGCCCTGCGCCTGGATCGTCCAGGTCCCCGGGTCCAGTCCGTAGATCCGGTACGGCGCGCTGGTGGGGGCGAGGCCGGCGGACGGCGCCGGAACGAACACGCCGTCGAATACCGACGGGAGGCTCTCCCCCTGCCGGACGGCCTGGATGCCCACCCAGGCGCCCGCCGCCTGCGTCGAGGGCAGGACGACCGACCCATACACGTTCGGCTTGCGCTCGAACGCGACCACGAGGTCCTGGACAACCCCCGCGGACGCGCTCACGCCGCGAATGACCGTGCTGACGCGCAGCTCGGGCAGGGAAAGCTCGAGGTCGTAGGAATCCGGCGGGAGGGCCAGGACGGTCCAGGAACTCGCCGCGCGGCCCCGGGCTCCCGCCCCGTCGTCGGAGCTCACGCTGCCGCTGGAGTAATGGAGGTCTCCGGAGACGCGGCGGGAATCGCCGGCGTTCCGGGCGGAGACCGCGCCCCATAGCTCCCCGGCCGGGACCTGGGGCAGGCCGGCCTGGACGCGTATCCAGGACAGGGCGGGAAACGCGAGCGGGCCGGTGTCCGTGCCGGACAGGGCGGCGTTGACGCCGCTGGCTCCCGTGCTGAGCGTCACCGCGGCGCCCGCCGACGAGGTCTCCGTCGTCGCCGCGACGTTGTAGAGGCTTCCGGCGCGCAGTCCATGGAGCTGGAAGTGACCCGTGGAACTCGCCAGGGTGAAGTGCCCTTTGCCCGCGCCCGAACCCTCGGCCCGGACCAGGGCCCCGGCGCCCGCGGCGCCCAGATCCCCCCGGATCCAGGCGGTCGGCGCCAGGCGCACTTCGAGCGACTCGTCCGAGACCACCCCCTGCGCGGCCGTGATGAAGACGCGGTAAGCGCCCGGAGGCGGGAAGCCGCAGACCGAGCCCTGGCAGCGGATCCCGTCCCAGGAGACCTGCACCGGACGAGCCGGGTCGCCCGCCCCCGAGGCCCGGAACGCCGGCTCGCCGGCCGGATGGGTGGCGATGAGCAGTTCCCAGCGCACGGAGGCGTCCCGGAGGTCGAACCGGATGAACGCCTGCCCCGGCGCCCCGCCCGCTGCGAGCACCGCGCTGGTGGCGCCGGGGATGAGGGTCCCGGTGTCGATGGAAACGCCGGTCAGGGCCAAGGACGAGGCCTTGAGCTCCACGAACCGGGCGGCCTCGGCCGGCAGTCCCGAGAGGGTCGCGGTGGCCTTGACGAACTCCGACGGGACACCGGCCGTGGATGTCCGGAAGAAGAAGGGATCCGACAGGCTCCCTCCCGCGGGCACGGTAACCGTGGATATCGACGCGCCGGCTGCGGAGAGGAACTGCGCCGACAGGTCCCGCCGGAATCCTCCCGGGTCGAACGCCCCGGCCGAGAGCGCGATGGGCAAGGCGGCGGGAGCCGCGGTCGCGACCCCGCAGGAGTCCGTCACCTGGAGCTGCAGGGTCGGAGAGGCCTGGAGCGGACCCACCGCGAAGGACTCCTCGCGCAAAAAACGCAGGGCGCGGGGCGTTCCGGGGCTCAGGGTGAGCTTGGGCATGTTCGCGACGCTGCGCAGGTTCCCGGAGCCGTTGGCCCGCGTGCGGAGGTCGAAGGACTGGGCTCCGACGGACCCCGGTCCGGGGGGCGGCAGGCCCGTGTAAGTGAAGCGGACGTCCTCTCCGGGGCGGAACGGATTGCCAGCTCCGTCCTTGACCCTTAGGACCACCCAGGAATCGCCCAACGGCACTTCGCCGAGAGCCGGGGGACCGTAGAGCAACTCCGTCGACAGCAGGTCCATCCAGGCGAGGGAGGTCGATATCACGGTGATGAATCCCGGCGGCGGCGGCAGGGGCGCCGTCCCCTGTATCCGGGTCCAGCCGTCGGGCACGCGCAGGGCCACGGCGCCGCCGGGCCCGATGCCGCCGGCCCCCGCGGTGAACACCCAGGTGGAGATGACCGCCTGACAGCCGGGAACGGAGGCCGCGGGCTGGAGCGACACGCTCCCGAGCCCGTCCCCCCCGCCCGGGACGAGAGCCCCCGGACCGAAGGTGAAGGTCGAGCGGAATGAAGATACCCGGTCGGCGGGGTTGGATGACTGAACGACGATGTAGTACGAGGCTCCGCTCGCGAGCCAGCTGTCCGCGAAGGGAACCTCCCAGACCACGCTGAGCCCCCGGAACGGGGAGGCTTCGGCCCGCCGGAATTCGGGGACTCCGAGGGTGAAGGCGCCCGCGGACCAGTCCAGATAGAGCCCCGTGCGCGCCTCGGCCAGGGCCGCGCGGACCTCGTTCACGCCGACCGCGTCCGTGGCGCCGCCGGTGAGCTTGCCGTTCAGCGTCCCCACCGTCGCGTAGGGAGGCAGGGCGAAGGAGATCACGGGGCTCGAGTCGGTGACCGCGAAAACGGCGAAAGTGGAGCTCACGACCGAAAGGATGGCCCCGTTGAGCGTGTCGCTCGAGGAGATCGTGAAGACGCCCGAGGACTGCAGCACGATCCCCTGGAACACCGTCGCCCCCAGCAGCAGCGCCTGGGGCGGCGGCAGGGAGGCCTGCGGAGCCGTCGTGGTGCTCAGGGCCACCGGATCGGTCACGAGGGGCGTGACGTTCCAGTACGCGTCCGTGGCCCGGACCGTCGCGCTGAAAGCCCTGCCGGCCAATTGGGCCAGGGACCCGCCGCCGAGGCCCTGGGTGGAGCCCGGCAGCGAGACCTCCCCCGGAAGCAGGATCTGCAGACGCTGGGCCGCGCCCGCCGCGATGGGGACCGCCGCCGCGACCGCGGACGGGATCCCCGCCGCCGCGGGAGTCAAGGTCGCGACCCGGGGAGACGGCTCGGCCAGGCGCATGACGACCGGGAACGTGGCGAGGCCCAGGGTCAGGGGCGCCGGAGCCGGCGCGGACGCGAAGGGGTCGTCCGAACCCACCTGGACGCTGAAAGTGGCGTTGCGCACGTTCAGGAACTCGTTGGAGACCGCCCGAACGGTCACGGTGAACGTAGTCCCCGCGACCTGGGACGCGGGAGCGCCGGTCTTG
The DNA here is from genome assembly GCA_001799695.1 of Elusimicrobia bacterium GWA2_69_24. Classification (GTDB taxonomy): domain Bacteria; phylum Elusimicrobiota; class Elusimicrobia; order UBA1565; family UBA1565; genus UBA10166. The sequence continues at coordinate 53,537 of MGTY01000084.1, read as the reverse complement.
CCGGAGTGCTCCAAGAAACCCTCCCCGGGAGCCTGGAGCACGAGTCCGGGAGTGAACATCCAGCCCGGGGTGTTGCCCCGGTCGACGCTCTCTCCATCGTTGGCGAAGAGGCTGCTGCCGGGCCGCGCGTCGGAGTCCCGGACATCGGCGGCCGTGACCGTGGAGACTCCGACGCTCAGCAGGAAGGCGGAGCCCGCCGTGGTGCTCCGCAGGACCACGGGGGTCGCGGACGACCGCCCGTTGACGCGCAGATCGGAGACTGTGAAGAGTCTGCCCGCCGCGAACTGGAGGGTCGTTGCGGGGGACAACGCCGAGAACACGCCGGCGTTGAAAGGGGCGTAGAAGGTCTTCGTCCCGCCGGAACAGCCCAAGCCGTTGAACTGCTGGGTGCTGACGTCCACGTAGGTCTGGGCGGTCGCGGCATTGACCAGCGCGAGCGTACTGCTCTGGGCGTTGAAGGTCCCGCCGGATCCCCGCCAGTCCCCCTTCAGGCTGATGACCGAGCTGCCGGCCTTCAAGGTCCCGCTGGACAACGTCAGGCCGCCGTTGACGGTCAAGGCGTCTCCCGTGAGGACGACCTCGCTCGAGCTTGCCAGCCGGAAGGCCCCGAAAGAGTCTCCGGCCCGGACGGACACGCGCTGGACCGCGGTCCCGGCAAGACGCAAGGTGCCGGTGCTGAGATGGTCCAGGGTCACGGTCCCTCCCGCATTGATGAGATGGCCCCGCAAGGTCAGAGTATCGTTGCCGTTGTTGCGCACCGTCCCGGTTTCGACCACCACCGATTGGTCCACGCTCATGCTCTGCAGGAGGAACACTTCGGAGGGGTCCGCGGGCTGGAAACGCAGATTCCCCACCGGACCCGGGGCCAGACCCAGTCCTGATAAAGACCCCGTCCCCCGGAACACGATCCAGGACCCGGCGTCATGCCCATAGCTGCCGGATGACAGGGAGATGTCCGCCCCCCCCGCCAGGGTTATGGTGCTCCCGGAAGCGTTCAAGGTCGAGAGGCTCTGGAGGGTGAGTGCGTTCCCGGGACCGTCGAGGAACAGGTCTCCCTGCAGGGTCGCGGTGCGGTAGACGTCCACCCGGGCTTGCACGGTGCTGCCCGCGGCGATGAACAGGGTCCCCGCGGACGGCCATTGGGCGTCCCATTGCACCGTGTGGAATCCGGAGGAGACGTACACGGCGCCGGCCGTGTTCCAGACCGTGTTCCGGCCGTGCATGGAGAGGGTCTGTGCGGCCCCGTCGAAGATGGAGCCCGGCGGCACGGTGAAATTGCCCCGCAGGATGAGGTTGTCTCCCAACACCACTCCGGGACCCGTGTTGGCCGCGACCAGGCTGTGCAGGGGGACGGGACCCGTGCCCAGCGCCAGGAACTGCCGGTATTGGCCGTTCATGGTGACGGTCGAGCCCGCGGTGACCGGAACGCCCCCTCCCACGCGCAGGAAGTTCCCGCTCACGGTGACGCTTCGGCTCGAAAAGTCCAGGACCCCCCGATGGAGCTCGAGATCGCCGGACACGTCGACCGGAGACTGCAGGACCAGGCGTACGGCGCTGGAGGAGACCAGGTTGCCGAACTGCACGACCGTGCTGCTCGCGCTGACCGTCTGCACCCCGAGACCGTCGAACACCACGGCTGCCGAGGCGGCGGATACGCTGCCCCCCCGGATCCACCAGTAGCCCCGCACGCTGTGCGTCGCGACCCCCAGGTCCAGCATCCCGGTGGAGACCTTGATCCCGTCGGCCGCGACGACGGAGGTCGCCAGGACCACGCGATTCGCGATGCCCTCCACGCTGAGGTGGGAGAATCCCGCCCCCCCGCTCCACACGGTCTGCGTGCCCGCGTCCGCCGTGAAGGCGACCGTGCCTCCGGCCGCGTTGAAGGTCCCCTGGTTGTCCCAATCCCCCTCCAGGCGCAGGGTCGCCCCGGCCGCGTTGAGCGTCGCTCCCGGATCGACCACGACGTGCGAACTTACGACGGCCGTGAGCCCGGAGGGGAAGGTCACTCCGGAGGCGTTGGAGACGCGCAGGCGCCCGAACCGCGTCATCTGCGCCGTCTGCGGGGCGGCCCCGTCGAAGCGGGTCAGATGGGCGGGCGGAGCGAACACGCTCCCGGTCTGCAGGATGGACCCGGACGCCGACAAGACCGTTCCGCTGGAGAACAGCAGCGAGCCGTTGCCCGCGACCGAAAGGACCCCGTTGACGTCCAGGTCGGAAAGCACGGTGACCGCCGCCGCGCTGGCGACCCGCAGGTTCTCGAAATACGACCCCGACGAGATGGAGAGCGTCTGGGTCCCTGTCCCGCTCAAGGAGACGGTCCCGGCGGAGAGCCGGAAGGATCCTCCGGTCTGGGAAAGATCCCCCCCGATATCCATGACCACGGCCGGGGCGATCGTAAGGGTGCCTCCCGCCATGGTGAAATTCCCCGTGACGCTGCTCATGACCGTATTCCAAGAAAGGATCCCCGTGTAGGAGGCGTCGAGGGTCAGGGAGCCGAGCCACAGGTTGGTGAAGGACCAGTTGCAGTTCTTGGCGGCGGCGGTCGAGGCGAAGACGACGCTCTCGCCGCTGGTGGGCGCCAGGCCCGCATACCAGTTCCCCGGGTCGGTGCAGTCGCTCGTGCCCGCGCCGGTCCAGACCTTGGGGTTGACGTGCGTGGTCCCGAAGGAGCCATTCGCCCCGTACGGGCTCCCGAACCCACCCGCTCCGGGGGCCGTGGAGACCGTGACCAGGCTCGCGTTCTCTCCCGTGACCCGCAGGGCGATCCGCCCGCCGGCCCCGCCGCCGCCCGGGTCCCCGTTCGAGCCGCCGTCCCCGCCCCTCGCCGTGAGCAGGGGCTGGCCGTAGAAATAGGCGGCTTGTATGTAGATGGCGCCTCCCGACCCCCCGCCGCCGGAGCGCGGACAGTTCCCCGTCCCGTTGGTCCCGTCGGCCAGCACGGCGCCGTTCATGGTGACCGTGGTCCCCAGGATGAGGACGTAGCCCCCGCCATGGCCGCCGCTGCAGGCGCTCCCCAAGCTGCCTCCGCCCCCCCCGGAACCCAGTTGGCTCGGAGCGGCCGCCGAATCGTAGGCCGGCCCGCCGTTGGTGGCGAAAGCGCCCGCCCCGCCGGCGCCGCCGTGCCCGGCGCCGCCCCCGCCGCCGCCCGTGGGGGCCCCGCCCGGGCCCTGCCCAGGGAGGGAAGGGAATCCGCCGCGGAAGCCGCGGCCCGACACGCTCACCGTAGACCCGGCCTGCATATCGAGACTGCCGACCACGAGGCGCACCGCCGTCGTCGACGCCTCCACCGGTCCCGAGTGGGTGATCCTGGCACCCGTCTCCACCACCATGTCCGAGGCCGCGACGGTCTCGCCGCCGTCGACCCACAGCGCGGCACCGGGACGGAACCGGAGGGTCTGGGAGACGGCGATCCCGGTCGAGACCCTGAGGGTCGTGGCGATCGCGCCGTCCCCCACGGTCAGGTTGCGCAGGTTCAAGTACACGGAGGTGTCGGCCGTCACCGTCCCGTTGGCGACCACCGTCGCGTCGTCGCCCCAGGCGGGGACGGAATTCGGGGACCAGTTGTTCATGTCCCCCCAGCTCACGCCGTCTCCCCCCCCGGTCCAGGACAGAGCGGCCCCGAAGGCCCCGCCGGGCCCGGACAGGAGTGCGAAGAGGAGTACGGCCGCTAGTCTCATGGCATCCTATTTCTCGTGCTGGTCGAGGAATTTCCTCCGGTCCGCGATCCGCTGCACCTCGGCCGCGAATTGCGGATTCTTCCGCAGGACGAACTTGAAGTCCGCGGACATCAGAACGAAGAGCCGCGAATATTCGAGGCAGGCCACCGTGGCGCTGCGGCGCGCGTCCGACAGGAGCGCCATCTCCCCGAAGAAATCGCCCGGGCCCAGCTTGGCCACCTCGCTGGAGGTGAACCACCCCTTGCTCACGAGCACGCTGAGCTTGCCTTTCTGGACGATGTAGAAAGCGTCTCCGCCCGCCCCCTGCTTGAAGACCTTTTCTCCGGCAGGGTACTCGCAGAGGAGGATGTAGGGAAGCACCATCTCCAATTGCCCCACCGTCATCGGCGCGAAGAATTCCACCTTGCGCACGAGGCGCGCCAGCTCCCCGAGGTCCGCGCTCGTCATCTGCAGCCGTTTCATCGTGTCCCCCTTTTCCCGTCAGTAGTCATAGCTGAAACCGAACAGGTATTCCGTCGCGCTGTAGTTGCCGCGGTAGAACTGCTCGAACTTGTGGTTCGACCGCGCCCGTCGGTGCTGGAGATTGCAGAGCAGGCTGAAACCCGGCGAGATGGGATACGCCAGGGTCGTGGCCAGGTCCCAGCGGTCCATCGTGACCCCGGCCGGACCGTAGGTCCCCGAGGCGTCGGCCGCCCGGCGGTGAGGATAGCTGCGGCGGGAACCGGCCAGACTGAGCGTCCAGATGACCGGCTGACGCCCGTCCCCGAACGACGAGCGGAGCTCGGGCCCGAGCCGGAATTCCGTGTAGTTGTAGAAGCCCGGGGTGAACTCGGACCTCCAGGCGTCGTAGCCGTTCTGGTTCGACACCGCGCTGGCCGCCCCGGCCTTGAGGGCGGCCCGCATCCGCCATTCCGGATGGGGCTCCACGGGCAGCCGGGCCTCCAGCTCGACGACGGTGAGGTAGTCATGGCGGGTGTCGGAAAGCAGCAGTCCCGAGGAATCCACGATCCGCTGCTTGGGGAAGCTCTGCATCTGGAAAGAGAGGCGGGCCTCTCCCGACAGCCGGGCTCCCAGCCCGCTCCCCGCCGAGAGCCCCCACGCGTGCCGATGAGAATCCAGGACCTGGTCTCCCACCAGTTCCCGCGCCAGAGGCTGGCCCTGGAAATCCACGGCGGCCTCGGATTCCAGCGTGCTGTAGTTGGGGAAGAAGGTGTAGGCATAGTCGTAGGAGGCCCGGGCCGACGAACGCTCATCGCGCACGTATTCCGACTCCACGCCCAGGAGCAGGCTCTGATAGTCGAAGAGTCCCCGGAACCAGCGTTCGTCCCGGGTCTCCCGCAGCAGCTCCAGCTTGTAGCCCGCGGAACCCTTGAAGCGCCAACGGGACCCCTCGGGAATGTGCAGGAGCTTCACTCCCAGGCGATGGTCCATCTGCTCCTGGAACAGGGTGCCCGGGCCCACGAGGTCCGCGACCCCCTTGGTCCCCTGGTAGGAGCTCGACAAAGACGGCAGCACCGTCCAGCGCTCGTTGAACACCAGCGCCGGAGCGGCCAACGCCGACAGGTTCCCGTTCAAGGAAGACTCGTCGCCCGCCAGGAAATATTGACCTCCCAACAGGCGCGCGCTGTAGAGCGGATCCACCTCGACGGCGCCGGCCGCGCCGGCCGCCAGCAGGACCGCCAGAGCCGGCCACAGGCGCCGGGTCATTGGATCAGCCCCAGCTGGATGAGGGGGCGCGGGGAGAGAGTCAGATCGATCTTCCTGCCCCCGAATTCGGTGGCCGTGATGCTTTGCTCGTAATTGAAGCCGAGGAGACGCTGTCGGAATCCGGTCCCGGCCGTCTCCCCCGAGAAATCGGACCGCCGGGCGACCGCGCCTTCGCCGTCGGTCATGTGATTGTCCCAGGCGAGGAACGCACCGTCGGTGTAGGACTGGTAGACGCGCTGGCGCATGCGTTCGGCGTCCGGGAAGGTGATGCTCTCGCTCCCGGTTGCGAGCAGACCGCTCCCGTCGAGGTAGGCGTTCCCGGCGTTGAGGACGGCGCCCGTGATGGGATCGGCGGCCGAGGCGGGCACGGTCTCCGCATGGGCCGTGACGTCGGTGCCCGTCCAGCCGGCCTTGAGCTTCCCGTTGAGGTAGAGCCCGTAGTCGTCGAAGAGGGTCTGGAAGGCCGCCCCCCCGCCGGCATCGACGAAGCGGTCGCGGTCGGGGTCGAAGACCGACTGCAGATTGTCGTCCAGGTCGACGTTGGCGTTGAGGTCCACGGGGTGGCCCCCGCGGCCCAGCTCCAAGATGTTGTCGATCCGGTTCGACCGTCCCGTCTCGAACTCCGTCAGGAAATATTCCGGAGAGCTGCCGATGCCGCCTCCGAGACGCCGCAGCGCCGGGCCCAGTTCCCGCGGCAGGGGCTTGTTGAAGGTCCCGAGGTAATAGAAGTAGTCGTTCCGGTCCCCCCGCCGGTTCAGGACGACCAGCTTGAACTGGTCGGCGCGGGGCCGCAGGACGTAGCTCTCCACCCGGACCCGCCGGCCGTCCACGTCCACCAGGGCCTTTCCCTGCTGGTACTCGGCGAGCTTGAGCTCCCGAGCCGCGGCGGAGACGTCTTCGTCCCGCTCCTGGTCGAAGCCCAGCTCGCGGCGCAGGTCCGCGTGCCGGGACTCCCTGCGGACCTGTTCCCCGGTGGGCATGCGCTGGGGCACGCTCATGCCCCGCCGGTCCACGGACAGGCTCTCATGGGGGTGGAGCAAGACCTGGTGTCCCCGGTTGTCCTCGACTCCCAGGAGCCCCTGGAAGAGTTCGACGTGGGTGTTCCCTCCCGCCAGCACCGAGATGCTGAATTCCGTCCCGCGCACGGTGGTCACGACGGATGGGGTGCGCACTTGGAATCTCCGGGCAGGATCGTGCCGGACGCCGGCCCGCAGTTGGCCGAGTTCGAGCCGCAGGAGGCTGCGCTCCGGGGCGGCGTCCTCCAGGGCCAGGATGGAATGGGCGCGGACCTCCACCCGGGAACCGTCGTCGAAACTCAACGCGGCTCCGGCCCCCGCGCCGGTGCGCAGGCTGTCCCCGGGCAGGAAAGGACGCGGCGTCAGATCGATCGTGCTCCAAGACTCGCTTCCGGCGGGACGCACTTGAACCACCCCCTGCGTCCGGTCTACCCGCACCGCGCAGGAAGCCCGGGGGACGCTCAGCACAAGCAGCGCTGCAAGAGCGGGGAGCAGTCTCCCTATATGGAGTGGGGACACAGAGATACCTATCCTGAAGTATCAAGGATATACGTGATATTTTCAATACCTAGTCGGTCACATCTTTTCCCCCCTTGAATCCCGGTAAATGGGGGCTATACTATGCGCGATGCCCCCTCCATCGCTCCGCGGTCGCAAGCCCCTGCTCGCGGCCGAGGATTGGTGGCGGAAGGGGTTCTTCGACCCCGAGTTCTACTCCCCCGCGGATCCCGCGCACCTGGCGCACGCCCCCCGCGAAGCGCGCTTCGCGGCCCGGGCGCTCCGCCTGCGCCAGGGGACGGCCCTCCTCGACCTCTGCTGCGGCCCCGGCCGGCACGCCCTACTGTTCGCCCGGCGGGGAGCCCGGGTGACCGGGGTCGACTACTCCATCCCCTACCTCCTGGAGGGGCGGCGGCGGGCCCGCCGGGCCGGCCAAACCGTGCGCTTCCTGCGCGGGGACATGCGCGCGCTCGCCTTCGACACGGAGTTCGACGCGGCGGTCAACCTGTATACGAGCTTCGGCTATTTCTCCCGGCAGGCGGATGACCTGCGGGTCCTGCGCGGCGTCCGGCGGGCGCTCAAGCCCGGCGGGCTCTTCCTGCTCGATTTCATGCACCGGGATTGGCTGCTCAGCCACTTCTCGACCCGGGACTGGCACGCCCAGGACGACGGCTGGCTGCTCGAGGAACGGGAGCTCGACGCCGCCAAGCGCATGGTCACGACGCGCCGCATCCGACTGTTCTCCGACGGGCGGGAGCTCCGGAGGGACTTCCGGGTGCGTCTCTACGGCCGCCGGGAGATATCGGTCCTGCTGCGGCGGGCCGGCCTCCGCCCCCTCCGCTTCTGGGGCGATTTCCGCGGCTCCCCCCTCTCCAAGGACACTAACCGCCTCATAGTCCTGTCGCAGAGACCCTGAACGCCGCAGGGAAGAATCCCGAGCCGCCACCCGGGGCTTGATCCCACGACGTCACCCCGGGGCTTGACCCCACGACGTCACCCCGGGGCTTGACCCCACGACGTCACCCCGGGGCTTGACCCCACGACGTCACCCCGGGGCTTGACCCCGGGGTCCAGGCTCATGTATCCCGGCTTTCTCCGCGATGACGAATCCGGCAGGGATTCAGAACTTGAGCAGGAGGGCGTAGCGGAAGGTATTGCCGAGGGCGCCGAAGGGGACCCAGGCGAAGTCGAAGGCCGCGCGGTGGAAGTTGATGCCGGCTCCGACGGAAATCTCGTTGAAGCCCTCGTTCTCGATGCGGTGGCTGCTGAAGCCCGCGCGCAAGGCCCCGGACACCCCGGGAGCGAAGGGATGGGTGTATTCTCCGCCCAGGGTCACGAAGGGATCGGTGTCGCGGTACTTGTTCAGATCGAGGTCGACCTTCACCCGCTTGGCGATGGGCTGGAATCCCGCACCCAGGGTGATCCCCAGGGGCAGGGGGTCGGAGACCCCGGCGAAGGACGGCCGGGTGCCCAGGTTCTTGATGACGCCGGCGAAGCTGAACGGCCTGCGGGCGTTGGGATAGGGGCGATAGAGGACGGCCGCGTCCATGGCGAAGGCGTCCGCGTTGTAGGTGTCGATCTTCTGGTGGATGTACTTTCCCGTCACGCCGGCGCCCAGGGTCCGGTCGAAGCGGTACGCGTAGCTCAGGGCGTACGCGTTGTCCCCCGCGCTGAAGGTCCCGATGTTGCTGGGGGTGTCGGAATTGCGCCGCTCGATGTCGTCGATGGAAAGGTTGTAGATCGCGACGCCGACCGCGTGGCGCGAGAACTCCGCCACGGCCGCGGGCACCCGGACGGTCATCGTCGAAGGGCCCGCCGAGGTCATGGTCGAGACCACGGTCTCGGTCATGGCCCGCACCGGCCCGATGGGGTAGGCGAAGGCCGCGAACTCGTAGCTCAGGTCCTGGAAGTAAGAGGTGTGCGCCGCGCCGAGCTGGGGCCCCGTGAGCTCGGTCAGGGCCGCGGGGTTGTAGTAGACCGCGTACACGTCGTCGGTCACCGCCGTATAGGCCTCGCCCATGGCGCCGGCGCGCGAGCCCGCCCCCAGCTTCAGGAACTGGGCGCCGCTGGTCCCGGCCCGGGAATTGATGGCCAGGACCGGCGCGGCCGAACCGGCCAGCCACACCAGGGCCAGCATCGCGATGCAGAGGCGGCGAGTGGGCGTCACAGTCCGCTCCCCTTGATCACGGCCATCTTGAAGAACTTGCTCCGGTCGCCCCACTTCACCTGTCCGATGTACACGCCTGAGGCCACCGTCCGCCCGCTCTGGTTCTTACAATCCCACGGGGAGTAGTAGTTTCCGCCGCCGTCCAGCGCGCCCTGGCTCATCTCCCGCACGACCTCGCCCGCCACGTTGTAGATCTTGATGGCCAGCTCGGCCGGGTCGCCCGCGGGCAGGCCGTAGTGGATCATGGTCCCGTCGAAGGTGGCGCTGCCGCCCGCGAACAGGACGTTGTCCAGGAGCTTGGTCTTGCGGTTGCAGTCGAAGGGGTTGGGGAAGTTGTAGGCCGAGATCTCGCCGCCCGAGAAGCTGTTCGGGATCGCGAAGACCGGGGTCGAGCCCAGCACGACGAACACCGAGAAGTGGTTCACCGAGACGGTGACCGTGTTGTTGGTCGTGTCGATGCGCTTGTTCCGACTCTCGATCTCGTAGCGCCCGGTCGTGGGGTTGTAGTACCACACGTTCATGTCCTGCGCCGAGGTGGCGGTGGACAGGAGCAACGGGTTGAACGACAGGGTCACGTCCACGTCCTTGGCCAGCTGACGGCGGATGCCCAGGGGCAGGAAGATGTCGTAGAACGGGCTGAAGGCGTTCACGTTCGTCGACGCCATGACCCGGAAGGCCTCCATGGCCTTGAAGACCTCGTCCGGATAGGACTTCGGGTCGGCCAGGGTCCTGAGGGAAGCCGGCGCGAAGCCCTTCTTGGCGCGGTACTGGGCCTCAAGCTGATCCTTGGTCTCGGCCTTGCGCACGCCGAGAGAGACGTTCAGCCGGCGCTTGTCGCTGGGCACGTCCGAATCCTCTTCGCAACCGGCGTCCCCGGCCACGCACTTGTCGAACGTGCCCGGCGGGATAGTGACCTCGAACTTCTCATCCTTGCCGAGGTCGACGTCCTCGTCCGTGGGCTCGAGCTTCAGGGACCCACCCTGCACGTTGGTGACCTTTTCCTCCTTCACCGACTGCAGGCCGGTCAGGAAGTCGAATATCTTGTCGATGGCGAAGTTCTCGCCGGTCGTCTGGTTCACGGTGGCGAAGGTGCCGCGCAAACGCAGGCTGTAAGCCGTCTCGCCGGCGCCCAGGCGGTAGACCGCGGTGATCTGCCGCCGGTTGGCATTGAAGCGCTTCTCCGCCCCCAGCAAAGAGCCGGTCCCATCGGGCGAGGTCAGGGCCGCGCCCCGCGAGTTCGAGGTCGACGCCGTCAGGACCAGCTCCAGGTCGCTGTCCGCGGCCACCAGGTTGCGCATGGGCTGGGAGCAGACGATCTTGATCTGGAACTGGTCGTTGCCCAGCTTCTTGGCGTCCGACACGCAGTCGGGGCTGGCCCGGTTGAAGGTCAGGTTGATGGTCTTGGTCGTGGTGCTCTCGTCGGCGGTGAAGCTGACGTCCTGCCCCTCGGGCGGGGTAACGATCTCGGACCCGTCCTTGGGGAGGATGATCAGGTTATAGGTCACCGGCAGGGTCTTGAACCCGGAGATGGTGTAGCCGCTCACGGTGCGCGCGGTCGGATCGATCTCGACGGAGCCGATCACGAACTCGGAGAAGCTGTTGTCCGCGGCCGCGATCCCGCCCACTTCGTTCTCACTCGGGGCGCTGCCGTCCGCCAGCGTGATGCGGCCCGTGACCTGGGCGCCGCCCGGCAGGGTCAAAAGCGAGGTATGGGGAAGGCCCGCGCCCGTCGTGATGGTCACGGTGTAGTCGGAGTTCACGGCCACGGTGGCCCGGAGCACGGTGTAGCCCAGGCTCACCGCGCGCAGAACGTAGGTCCCGGTGGCGATGCCGGGGAATTCGAAGGTGCCGTCCGTCGCGGTCACGGTCGCCAGGTCTCCCAGCGGATCGCTCTTGGGCACGGTGTTGGCCTTCTGCATGAACACCGCCGCGCCCGGATAGCCCTTCTGATCGCCATAAGGATAGCGCAGGCGGGACCCGTCGTAGGTCGCGATCTGGCCGGTCACGGAAGCCGTCAGCTCGCGCAGGGGCACCGTCATCGACAGGGTAGACACGTTGACGTTGGACAGGGCGACCGTCTCGTAGCGCTTCTCGACTCCGCCCACGCTGGCCTTGTTGCCGTCGCGCGGGGCGATGGTGATGTCGTACTGGCGGGAGATGAAGGTCGACACCCAGAGCCGGAACAAGCCGGCCGGGTCCGTGTAGGTCTCCACCTTGAGGTCCACGGTGCCAAACGAGGGTTTCCCGACTACCTTGATGTTGCCGAGCGCGGTCGTGGTCGACGCCGCGTCCACCACCCGCCCGATGATGGACTGTCCCTGGTTCAAGGTGATGGCGCCCAGGTCCCGCGTCTCGCCCGGCTGCAGCGTCACGCCGGCGATGGTGACCGGAGCGTAGTTCTGGCTTCCCATGCGCAGGTAGGCGAGGTCCCACTTGTCCTGGCCCAGACGGACATCGTAGCTCACCGAGGGGATGAACGGCCCGACGCGGAAGGTGCCGTCCGCGAGGATGGGCCGCGCCGACACGCTCGCGACCGCCACCACGTAGCCGCCCTCGACCCACGGGTTCGCCGTGGCCTTGATCTCGAAGTTGGGCGGCAGGACGGTGGCGTTGAGCCGGGTGATCTGCTCTCCGGTGTTGCCGTCCTTGAGGCGGCCCGTGACGTAGCCCGCGAGCTTCATGGTCACGTTCTGTCCGCTCAGCGCGCTCTGGAGCCCGTTGGGCGAGAGACCCGGGTTCGGGAACTTGATGGGCTGTCCCACGTACTTCAGGACCGAGACCACGCCCTGGGCGATAAGGGTGTAGAACTCGCCCGCCGGCAGGTTGTTGAAGGAGTAGGCCACCGAGTTCGCGTTCGTCCCCGTGCCCGCGTTGCCCAGGACCACCGAGGTGGAGCGGATGACCTCGCGGCGGCCGTTGAGGAGCTGGAGGCTGAAGGTCCGGGCGTCCACCATCCCGTTATCGAGCACGATGCTCCCGCTCACGTTGTAGCCGTCGGTGAGGGTGAAGGTGGATGCCTGCACGTTCGCTCCCACCACTACGGTCTGACGCTGCTGGGGCACGATGACCGAACAGGTGGCGCACTGGCGCAGATTCTCGGTGCGCAGCACGTAGACGCCGGCCGGCACGTTGCGGATGGTGAAGGTCCCCGCCTGGGTGAGGAAGGCGACGCGGTCCACCGCCGGGTTGAAGTTGGTCGAGATGGCCGTGCTGTACTGGCCGAACTCCTGGCGCACCGCGATGACCCGGGCGATGGTCGCGGTGGACGCCTGGTCCGGCTCCGCCAGATTCAGGGGGATGGCCACCGTGGAGGACCGCACGTCGAGCAGCACTTTCTCCGGGGCGTTCTGGAATATCTTGAGATTGGTGTTGAAGAGCGTGTTGGTGATCTGATTGGCCACCGCGCCCCGGATATCGAACGTCGTCGCAACCAGGGGAGTCAGGTAGACGGTCGCGCTCGTGGTAAGGCCGTCCACCACGGACATGCTCCGGGAGAACGTCCGGCCCGTGGTCTCGTGCAGGAACTTGATGCTCATCGTCTGGGTGTTGATGCCGGTCACCCGGAAGGTAGCGGAGGAGATGCCCCCGGGGCAAATCCCAGCGACCGGCTGAGAGGAATCGTCGACGCTGGGGAGCCCACCGCAGCTGAAGTTCGGCAGACCCACGGCCGGCTCTTCGAATCGTTCGCCCACGCGCTCGGGCTTGACGGAGGCCGTGACCTCGCCGTAGAGCCGGACGCTGCCGAAATCGCTCCGGTCGCCCAGCAGGATGAGTCCGTCGATGCGGCCCTGCGGCTCGCGGAAGTCGAAGCGCAGGGAGCCTTCGGGGTTCTTCTGCGGGGCTGAAACCGAGATGGTCGCGGTCGAGGGCGCGGGCCAATCGAAGTCCGAGTTGCCGCGATGCTCCAGGTTCGCGAACACCTGATATTCGACGCCCGGCTCCAGGCCGTAGATGTGCGCCACTCCGTAGGTGCAGGCGCCGGACGCCACGCCGATGGCGCCGCAGTCGTTCGCACTCGAGGTCGCCAGGGCGACGTTGGCCCAACCGTAGTTCTTGGAGTTCGGGGACCAGGCGTTGAGGTTGACCCGCAGGGAGGGCTCACCCGTTCCGAAGGCGGGGAAATCCGTGGTGTCGGCCCGCACCGCCACGGTCGCAACCATGACCACGGAGCGCGGGTCGTCGAAAGCGAGGTTCTGCAGCACGTCGGTATTCGGGAGCACCGTGAGACCGGAGGCCGTCCGGGTCGAGGCCACTCCGGAGGCGTTGGCGTTGAGGAAGTAGTCTCCGGCGCGCAGGCCTTCGACGCGGTAGCTGGCCGAGGTCAGCCCGGAGCCGCCGTCGATCCAGGTCCCGCCGAAGCCTTCGCCGAGCCCCGCGCTGGTGGAGACCGGGACGGCGTTCACCGAGACCCAGGTCCCGAAGGGATTGACACCGGCCGGGATGCTCACCCAGCCGTAGATCGCGCTGCGCCGGGTGAAGACGGGGAGGATGGCCGGGGTCTGGCCCTGGCCGACGTAGACCATGGTCGAAACCACCCCGTTGACCGTCACCGTGGAGACCTCGTCGAAGCCGGGCAGGCTGGCGCGGATGGTATAGGTGCCCGAGGGCAGGTCGAAGCGCACCTGGGTCTTGGTCAGGAAGCGCTGGGACGACGGGTCCCACTGGCTCCCGGTATCGATGGTGGTGGTCCCGGCCGCCACGTGCAGAGGAGCCATGAAGACCCGGGTGAAGTCCGTGGACTGCACCTGCAGGCCGCCCCACATCTCGTAGGCCTGGGTGGTCCCGGCGGCCAGGGGCGTCGGGATGACGAGGAGCGAGGGCGCGCGCCGCAGGTAGGTCCGCAGCGCCCCGGAGACCACCGCGAAGCCCGCGTTCCCGTCCGCCGCCACGACTCCCGAGACGGTCCCGGTGCTGTTCAGGGTCACCTGGGCCTTGGCCTCGAGATAGCCGTCTTTGAAGAAGCTAATCTTGTAGCTGCCGGCCGCAAAGCCGCCGAACACGTAGCTCCCGTTCGTCTCGCTCACGGCGTTGCCGCCGCCGAACTGGCCGAACGCGTCCACCCGCACGCCGGAGAGCGGCACCTTCGGGGTCACGCCGTCGTCCAGCACCGTCCCTTCCAGCTGGCTCGACTGGACGCGTACGCGCAGGCTGTCGTCCCGTATCGCCCCGCCCACTTCGACCCGGACGTAGTACCAGCCGGTGGGCACGCGCATGCCGTTCATGATCCAAGGGCTGTAGCGCCCGTCCCAGGCGATCTGGCCGCGCGAAGGCTGGCCCCAGCCCCAGGTCTGCCAGATCGGGCTGACGCCGTCCTTGAAGGGCACCGACGAGATCTGGATCTCCCAGTTCAGGTTGGGGTTGGCCAAGACGAAGTTGATATAAGCCTGCCCCGGAGTGGAGGGGTCGCCGTTGGGATAGATGACGGCCCGCGAGGACTGGGACACGGTGAACGCCGCGGTGGCGACGGTCACGTTGGTGAGCGGGTTCGAGGCCAGGACGTTCAGGCCGCCGTAGGACCGCTGCGACGAACCCCCGAATTCGGTGTTGATCCAGATGCTCAGGTCCCCGGGAACCGCGGAGTGCAGGTAGAAGGTGGCCGAGGAGGAATTCTGGGCGAAGGTCACGGTCCGGGAGCTCCAGTAGTTCCCGAACAGGGTGGGAGAGAACGTGAGACCCGCCTCGTCGGCCCAATTGCCGTTCTGGAAATCGAAGCGCTTGGCCTCCACGACCACCGCGCTGCTCGTGTTCAGGGTGACCTGGTTGCCGCACTGGTCGAAGGCGTCCAGGACCATGGCCGCGGAGGTCGTGTTCTGGGTCAAGGTGATGTAGCCGTTGCGCATGTAGGCGAAGCGCGGGGCGGCCGCGTTCACGGTGACCTTCAGGTCGTCCGCCCCCAGGCTGAAGAGCGGCGCCGGGACGGCCGAGCCGTCGGAGGCGCTGCCCAGGAAGAACCGGGCTGCGTCCGAGCCGCCCTGGGAGCCCGTCTGCCCGGGGATCATGGCCCCGCCGAAGCCGCCGCAGGGCACGTAGACCGGACCGTAGGTGAACTGCACCGTAGCGCCCGCGAAGAGCGGCGTGCTGCCCACCACCAGCTCGATGGCCGGAGCGCCGGGGACCGGGTTCAACTGCAGAGCGGCCGATTCGGAGAGGTGGGCGGCCGAGTTGGTCGCTGAGACCGTGACATAGCCCGGCATATTTCCATCGAAGGTCTGGGGGAAGGGCCAGATGGGGGGCACGCCCAGGGTCAGGCGGCCGCCCGGGTTGATGCCCTGTCCTTCGATCCGGATCTGGACCGTCGCCATCCGCAGCAGGTCCCCGGCCGCGACGTTGGCCGGGAGGAAGCTCAGGAGCGTCCCTTCACCCATCGCCGCGGTCGCGTCCGCGTTGCGCCCGGGTTCGTAAAGGGTGAAGTTCACCGCATCCATGACGCCGTTCTGCGGGGCATACACCGGGTCCGCGCCCGTTCCGCTCACCGAGTAGACGCCCTTAGCCTCGCTCGGGTCGGGCAGGTAGTTGCCGTTGGTGTCCAGGAAGGCCTTTACGAAGTAGGGCAGCCCGCCCGGGACCTGCAGGTCATAATAGAAGGGAGGCATGGTGACGGGCATGCTGCGCACGGCGACCGGCTTGCCCTGGAAGCTCCCGTCCGCCCAAAACTCGACGATCAGCATTCCCTGCTGCGTCCCGGCGTAGTCGACGGCGCCGGCCACCCCGGCGTAATCCTCGTTGCCCGTGGTCCGCGTGGAGATGGCCAGCACGATGCCGGACACGTCCTGGCCCGGGAGCAGGTAGATGGGGCTCTTCTGCACCAAAGTCGAAGTGCTGTAGTCGCCGCCGTCCTCGCCCGCATCGGGCTGGCCGCTGTAGTTCACGTCCACGAAGGCGCCCATCCAATAGGTGGTGCCCGTGGGCAGGCTCTCGAAGAGGAAGGGACCGGGGCCCTGCAGCTCCAGGCCGGCCACGAAGCTGCCCGCCGCGTCGTAATTCGGCTGATTGAACAGCCCGGCGAAGATGCGGCCGCCCTGGCTGCCGGCGTAGGTGATCTCGCCCCCGATCTTGCCCAGGCTGCCGGAAGAGCCCTGGAAGGAGATGTTGAAGGAGCCCGTGATGCCGCCGGCGAAGGCCTGCGCCGCGACCGTGTAGATGCCGCTCTCGGGCAGTATGAAGTTCATGATGCGCGCGTTGCCGTTGCCCGCGCCCTCGTCCGCCTCGGTCACGGCCGCCCCGCGCGGTCCCACCAGGACCAGGTAGGTATCGTAGAAGTCCACCGCCTCCATGCTCAGGGTCACGTTCTGGCCGCGGGCGCCCTCGAAGGTGTAGAGCTTCTGATAGGGCTGGCTCCGCTCGGAGGAGCGGCAGGACGAAGCCGCCAGCGTCCCGCTGGTCACCACGCCCGGGGTCGTGTCGAGTACCGTGCGGTCGCACACCTCGAAGGTGGCGGAGGTCGGGCCGAACACCGGCAGGCCCCAGTTCGTGAAGAGGCCCGCGGGCTCGCTCATATCCGCGAAGAAGTTGTCGTTGTAATCCACCCAGGCCGCGCCGAAGTATTCCCCCATCTCCAGGCTGTTGAAAGTGTAGTTGACCGGGGAGGCGGTGTAAGACCAGCTCGACATCCGGACCGGCACCGTCTCGGTCGGGCCGCGCTTGAACAGCGCCATGCGCAGGGTCCCCGTGCTGGCGGAGACTCCGCGGTACTGGAAGGTCGCGTTCAGGCTGATGCTCGTGGCCGGCCCGGTGATCGTCCCGACGTCCTCCAAGTCGATGAAGGAACCCATGGACACCGGCGCGTCGTTGCTGAGGGTGACGGCCGTTTCCCCGGCGCCGCTCGCCTCGAAGGCCGGGTCGAACATGTTGTTGAGGTTCGAGTCCTTGTAGGCCCGGAGATAATAGGTGCCGTTGGCCACGTTGTTCAGCTCGAAGGAGAAGTTCGGGCCGGGCCCGCCCAGGCTGGTCTCGAACATCGGCCGGCCCAGGAAGCTGCTGGTCGTGAAGGCCTGCACGAAGATCGGACCCGGCTGGCCTCCGTAATAGCTGATGTCACCGCCGATCCGGCCGACCGCGCCGCCCGTGCCGCCCGCGCCCGCGTCGAAGATGTACAGGTTCAGCCCGCTCGAGGTCGCCGGGTCCCGCCCCGCGCCGGAGGAGACCGAGACCATGTCGTCGCGCTTCTCGAAGAAGGGCTCGCCGAAGTCCGAGCGGGAGTTGCCGTTGGAGTCCACGAAGGCGCGGAGTTCGAAGCTTCCCGCGGCCAGATAGGCCAGAGTGAAGGTGTAGCTGGAGACCCCGGTCAACCGCGGGATGCGCATGTTGCGCCAGTTGCCGTCCCCGCCATTGCCGGAGTTGGGCGCGTACCCTTCCACCACGATATCGCCCGACACCCCCGCCCCCAGCCCCTGGTAAGTGACCGTGCCGGAGATGACGCCGTTGGCCGGGTCGAAGATCGACATGGCGATGAGAACCGTGCTGGAGACCGGCACGAACACCGGGGTCGGCTCCAGGTTTGGCCCGAGCGCGCTGTACATGCCCATCGGGGTGGTGTAGTTCGGTTCCCCCGTCCCGGTCGTGTCGATGAAGGCGCCGATGTAGTAGCTGGTGTTGCCCTGGAGACCGCTCTTCTGGAAAGCCCCGGTCGACGCCTGGGTGTGGATATAAGGCATGTAGGTCATTTCCCGGTCCGTGCCGAAGCCGATCATGAGCGAGCCGGTGGAGAGTCCCACGTAGCTCATCGTGCCGCGGATGACCGAGGAACCGGGAGTGCCGGTGCCGGGGTCCCGGACCGTGATGTTGACGGTCGTGACCGCGTTGGCCCGCACGCTGACCGGGCTGGACGAGCCGCTGGCCTCGAGGCCGTCGAGATAGGAGTTCGCGTTGCCGTCAACGTACGCCGAGAGGACGTAGTCCGTGGCCGGAGCGATGAAGTTCAGCGTATAGCCCGCGGTCGAGCCGTCCGTCAGGGAGGACATGGTCGCGAAGGAGACGATGTTGCGGTTCTGGTCGCTCGCGCGGATCGCGGTGATGCGGATGGTCCCGGACTTGGACCCGGCGCGGATGAGCGAACCGGAGACCGTTCCCACGGGCGGCGCGGAGAGCGTGAAGTCGGCCGGGGCGGCGGAAGCCACGCCGCCCTGCACCATGATCGGGGTGGGAGAGGAGAGGCTGAGGCCGTAGGCGCCTACCGGCTCGCTCGCGTCGCGCACCATGTTCCCGTTCACGTCCAGGAAGGCGCGCAGGTAGAAGGTCCCGTCCGGCACGTTGTTGAGCTCGTAGGGGCCGTCGGCCGAGGGATCCGCGGCCGAGAAGAACGGCCAGGCGTTGAGCTCGTCCGGAGAGGTGAAGAGCTGCAGGTGCACCGACCCCGGCTGGCCGCCCGTGTAGGTCAGGTTCCCCGCGATGCGCCCGGTCTGCCCGCCGACCACGTTGACCGACAGATCGTACCAGCCCTCTCTCCCCATGTCGAAGGAGGTCGGCTCCACGATGTAGAGTCCGGACTGGTTGAGCTGGTACTCGATGAAGGCGCTGTTGGCATCGCTGTTCTGGGCCGCGACCGCGCCGTCCGGTCCCAGAAGCATGAGCCAGGGCGAGAAGTCGAAGGAGTTCATGGCCAGCTGCACCCGCGTGCCCACCGCGAAGCTCCCCGCCCCGCCGCCGCCCACGCGCAAAGTGTACTGGTCCGTGTAATAGCCCTGGCCGCGGTCCCGGGCCGGGCAGTCCGCGGCCTGCAACTGCCGCCCCATACCGGCATTGGAGTTCAACGCGAGGCTGCTGCGCTCGCAGATCACCACGGTCCGGCTCGAGATGCTGTTGCCGTTGATGACCTGCAGGGGGAAGGGCGCGATGACCCCGCCGTGCGTGCCCGAGGGCTCGACCGACGCCTGCTGGAAGTTGTCGCCGTTGAGGTCCTGGAAGCCGCGCAGGTAGTAGACCCCGTCCGGCAATCCGGAGAAGGTGAACGGGCTGATGGTGGATTCCCGCAGGTACGGGGCCTGGCGGTCCATGCTGGTGGAGAGCCTTACCCGGAACGCGCCGGTCGAACCGGAGACCGTGAAGGTGCTGATCCAGCCCGACACCGAGCCCCCGGCCGCGGGCAGGACGGACACGAGCGGGGAGGGAACGCTCATGTTGTTGCCGTAGTCGACCGCGCGGACGCGGTAGATGTTGCTCACCCCGGCCAGGGGAGCCTCGTCCACGAACTGCGTGCCGCTGACGACATTGTTCAGGCCGTGCGCGGTGTTGGTCGCGATATTGACGAATCCGCCGCCCGCCGCGTTCGTGGTGCGCTGGACGCGGTAGCCGGCCAGGTCGTCCAAGGCGCTGCCGTCCGCGCTGGCCGTCGGGGCGTTCCAGAACAGCTGGATGCTGGACGCACCGTTCACGAAAGACGCCACGGTGGTAAGGCCCGAAGGCATGCGCGGGGCGATGGTGTCCGCATCGATCGCGAAGTCCTGGCCGCCGGCCGGACCGGCTATCGGCCCGATCAGCGCGGGCGCATCGGAGTTCGGATAGAACCCGCGGTTCTCGCCGGGATTGGCGAGGCCGTTCCCGTTCACATCCACGAAGGCCCGGACGTAATAGGAAGCCCCGCCGGTCAGCGGCAGGAAGTAGGGCTGATCCGCGCTCACCGGCAGGGTCGCGGAAGCGGCGATGACCGCGAAGTTGAGCACCGTGGAGGCCTCTACCCGAACGGTTCCGGACTGCGCTCCGGCATAGGCGATGCGGCCGCCGATCGAGTCCATCCCGGCCGGCGCCAAGGTCGTCTGGGACTGCACCCCGGAGAAGACGGAATAGAGCCCGTTCATGTTCCGGGCGCGGACGCGGTAGTGGTAGGCCGTGCTCGGCGCCAGCCCCATGTCCGCGTGGCTGAGGGAGGCGAGGGTGATCAAGGGATAGAAGGGGCCCGTGACCGCGGTGGCGCGCTGCAGGTCGTACTGGGTCCCGACAGCGTTCCCGTTCGCGGTCCAATCGATCGTCGCGCTGCTCTGGAAGACGGTCACGCTCGGCGTCCCGGGCACCTCAGCCAAGGACGCCACCGGGGCCATGGACACGGCCGGCCCCGAGCTCACGGCATTGAAGGCCCGGATCCCGATGATGAGGGAGGCCGTGCTCGGGGACAGGGCGTCGATGTACTCCGTCGCCCCTTCGCCCAACACGGCGGCCACTCCGGCACTGAGGCTGGCCGGGGTCCCGGACGCGGTCAGGAGTTGGTAGGTCGTGGCCCCCGGCACCATGTCCCAATTGAACCGGACCTCGTTGGTGGACGGCGCCCCGGCCCGGAAATTCGCTACGGCCGAGGGCGCCCGGAGGCCGCCGATGAAGAGATCCACCCAGCCCATGCCGCCCGAAGGCACCCCGCCGGGAACCGAAGTGATGGTAAAGGGCTCTCCGGGGTCGAGATCGTCGTTGCCATTGCGGTCGACGAACGCGGCCAACGAGTACACCGGGGCCGGCGGCAGCAGGCCCAGGTTGAAGGTAAAGCTACTGTTGGGGACGGCCAGCATCTTCGTCCCGTTCTCGAACACGAAGTCCGGAGCGCCAAAGATCCCGCGGCCGGCGTTGATGAGCACCGTCTCCCCCGCATCGACGCTGTTGTCCATGGCCAGGTTGCCCGAGATGCCGCCCATATCATAGAGCGTGATGTCGATGCCGGGAGTCGTCTGGCTCACGCCCACGAACACGGGCTTGAGCAGCGCGCTGAAGGCGGCCATCGAGGGGATGCCGGGCGTCGAGGAATGGACCCCGATGGGCTCGGGCCCGTCCGGCTCCTCGTTGTAGTTGCCGTCTTTGATCGCGATGAGGTAGTAGGTGGCCGGCGCGGGCAGGTCGGACATCGTATAGGCGCCGCTCACCGGAGTAGAGGCGAAGCCCGCGAAATCCATCTGCTCGCCGAAGACGGAATGCGTCGCGGCGAGGACATAGTAGTTACCGAAATTGAGCACGCCGCTGTAGTTCAGGTTCCCGGCGATCTGACCGGACCCCAGGGATAGCCGGATGTTGTAGGTCGCGGTCGAACCCGCCAGGACCTCGATGCCGCCGCCGGTGTTTCCGGTCCCGCCGTGCTGGCCGGGCTGGGACTGGACATAGGCGTTGACGCCGAACGAGCACGGATGGTCGAGGTTCAGGAAGTAGGTGAAGGTCGTGACCCCGACCCCGACCTGGCCGTCGGCCGCGATGTCGATGGTGTCCGTGCTCACGACCTGCATGCCGTTCTGGGGATCGCCGTGCAGGGCGTTGACGATGATGAGCCCCGTGGTGACGCCGCCTTCGGCCGGATAATAGATCTCGCCCTGGATGGCCGCGATGGTGGAGCCGGATATCTGGGTGTTGACGAAAACCTGACCCGTGTTGTTCCAGTAGTCTCCCGGATAGTCGTTCATCGAGAGGTGGAGCGGCTCGGTCCGGTTGGAGGTGACGACAGTGCCGGTACCCACGCGGAAGAAGAATTCGGACCCGATGCGCCCGATGAGCTCGCCGCGGTTCGCCTGCGGGAACACGGTCCCCGTATACTGCGTGCCCGGGATGCCCGCGGGACCGTAGCTCGAGCCCTCGTTGTCGGACCAGGTCCCGGTCGCCACGATGGTGATGACCTGCCCAGTATAGGTCGCGCTGATGTACTGTCCGCCCCAGTCGCTGGGTCCGGTCGCGTTGCCCACGGCGCTCATGTTGAATTCCTGGTTGGCGGCCACGGACATCAGCACCGCCGCGCTCGCGGACCGGATGGCGTAAATGCCCTGGTCGGCCATGGAGCCCTGGCTGAGACCGAAATAGGTGCTGGCGCCGATCGCCAGGCCCGCCTGCGATACGGAATTGCCGTTGAGGTTGACGGCCAGGTATACGGTCTGGGACTGCCCGTCCTCGATGGTCTGGGGCGGGTTCACGCTCAAGGTCGCTGAGGACAGGCCGCTGTAGAGCCATTGCTGCCCGAGCTGATAGTCCATGCCGGGCTCAAGGATGCCGTTCGCATCCTGGTCCACCCATATCGAGAGGCCGAGGCCTGAATATTGGGGGAGCCCGCCCTCATAATCGACGCGCAGGGCGTTGAAGATGACCGGCCCGCCCGCGGCGGTGAGCGTCAGCTTCAGCATGGGAGAGTCGCCGCTCGCGCCGATGAAGCCCGCATGCACGGTTTCGACGGAGCCGACGCTCGCCGTGCCGCCCGCCACGACGGAGCCGCCGCCCAGGCTGATGTTGACCCCGCCGACCATGGACTTCGGCCCGACCGTGACGCCATATTGCTCGCCGAAAGCCTCGAACCCGTCGCGCCTGCGGTTGTTGTTGAGGTCCACGAAGCCCACGACCAGGTAGTCCGTGGCCTTGGAAGCGAGCTCGAAGGTGCCGTCCGCCATGGCCTGCACCCGGGCCACGACCGTGTTGGTCGATCCCATGAGACGAAGCTCCGCCTTGAGCGGCCCCATCTGCGACGAGTTGTTGAACAGCTGGCCCCGGATGATGCCCGCGTCCTCCAGGGTGATGTCCTGGCCTCCGATGTGCCCGTCGTAGAGATATATCCGGTCGGAGTAGAAATGCCCGTCGTACCCGACGCCGCCGCGCGCCTCCCAGGAACTGGGCTTCGCGTCGAAGTCGGAGTCCCTCCAGGCGGTCGCGTACCAGGTGTTGGGAGCCGCCAGGTCGGACATGGTATAGGCGCCCAAGCCCATCGGCGTCCGGCAGGTGAGTTCGCCGCCGGGGGGCGGCGGGCACGTCGGATAGTTCCAATCCACATCGAGGTGCGGCCGGGTGGAAACCACGACGTAGAGGCTGCCGGATTGGGTCCCGCTGTCGAAGAGAGTGCCGCTGATGTTCCACTTCATGCCGCCGTCGGGCTGCCAGGAGATGACGCCGTTGGGGTCACTATGACGGAACGAGCCCATGCGGTCGCCGGTGGTGTTGTCCAGCGTGATGGTCGAGCCCGCGACCGTGTTCGACGCGTCCACGTTGGTGGACACGTTCATGTCGAAATCGAGGCTCCGGAAGGTCAGGGCCGCGGGGAGCGAGCGCCGCACGACCAAGGAGGGGTACGGGTTGTAGCCGTAGTTATGGAAACGGGCGAAGTCGAACCGCGTCACGGTCGCGCTGGCGCTCAAGACCACGCTTTGGGACTCGTCGAACTGGGTGCCGCCCATGTTGTTGACGTTGATGGTGCCGTTGGACACCGTGAAGGGGACCTTGCGGTTGCTCACGGGCTCGATCGCGACCCAATCCGTGCCCACGCTCCGGAATATGCCGCCGGAGGAGATGACGACGCCATTATTGCCCACGCGCAGGTGGTTCCAGCCGTCGCCCATGCTGAACGTGCCGCCCAGGACCCGCAGTCCGCCCTGGATCTGCAGTTCGCTGTTGCGGGTAAGCTGGAACTGGCCGCCGCGCACGTACACGGAACTCGACACGGTCAGGCTGTTGTAGTCGCCGTAATTCATCGGACCGATGAGCCGCACCGTTCCGGAGTAGTCGCTGGTCATGGTCAGCAGGTTCACGTTGAGGCCGTAGATGTTCCAATCGCAGTTCGCCGAGCCTGAGAATTCGACGTTGTCGCCGTTGGCCGGCAGCTGCCCGTTCAGCCAGTTGCCGAAGTAGTCGGCGTTCGGTCCGAAGCTGCCCACCCAGACTTTCGCCACCGTGGAAGCCTCAACGTAGAAATCCACCTGCACGGCGCCAAAAGCGTTCATATAGTCCGTGGCGTTCATCGCCAGGACCAAGGAGCCGGACTGCGGAGCCGGGAAGGAGCCGCTCGATCCCAGCAATTGCCAGGTCCCCGCGCCGACCCGGCCGATGAGAGCGCCGAGTTTCACTCCGGGAAGCGGCGAGGTCGCAGAGGTGAGGCCGGTCACTCCGTCCGGGGTCGTGCTGCCGAAATCCTGGCTGCCCCAGGTCCCGTTCGCCTGGTAATTGATGATCTGTCCGCCCTGGACGTAAAGGCCGGTATCGTAGCCGTTGTAGGGGCCGTACTGCGAGGGAGTCATGTAGCCGCCCTGGTTCGGATTCGCGGCCAAGGAGAACACCACCCGGGACATCGACGAGCCGATGGGGAACGCCGCGCCCGGGTCGATGGAACCCACGCTGAGGCCCAGGTCCGCCGGGTCGCCGATCACCAGCGCCAGTTCCTTGCCGGCCGGGACGTCGTTGTTCCAGTACTGCACCGCGAGATGGAGGTAGATGGTCGTCCCGGTGATGGGCTGGGTGGAGAATGCCAGTTCGGCCGAGGGCGGGAACCCGCCGCCGAAATACCGCTCATCCAGCCACCAGTCCCCCCCTTCTTCCAGGGCGCCGGTGCCGTTGGTTTCCTTGTAGAGCTTCACGCGCACGCCACCGCTGGGGGCGTCTCCGGCCAGTCCTACGCGCAGGGAGCTGATCTGGGCGTTGCCCCCCTCGCTCCAGAGGGCCAGGGTCAGCATGTTGGCGTCGTTGACGTTGTAGATGGCCGTGGGCAAGGTCGGGGGCGCGCGGTCGATCCCCTGCACGTAGACCGTACCGGCCGCGCCCGCGGCGATGCTTACGTCCACTGGGATCTCCGTGTCGGGGGTCAGCTGCGCGAACGGACCCGCGATGCCGAAATCCTCGCCGGGATCGAACTTGCTGTTGAAGTTGGAGTTCACGAAGGCCCGGAGGTAGTAGTTCGTGCCGGTCGGCACGGAGATGGAATAGGTGCTGTAGCCGAAATCGATCCAGGTCTGGTCCAGGAACATGTAGGGCGCGGCGTCGTTGGGCGCACCCAGCCAGGCTTCGACGACCACGCTGCCCGACTGAAGGCTGTTGTTGGTCACCGTACCGGTGGCCTGGAACATGTCCGTCAAGTTCACGGGCACGGCCAAGGTCGTCGTGGAACCGGCCGCGACGAAGACCGGCGAGATGCGGACCGTCCCGGTGCTGTAGGAGGTCACGGGCTCATAGCCGTCCGGCTCCCCGTTGAAGTCCGCGTCCAGCACGGCGAGTACGTAGAAGGTGTTGGGGGCCAGCAGCCCTCCCGCCGCGAAAGAACCGCTGCTCGGGACCGGCAGGAACACCGTGGCCTCATCGGTGTCCCGGATGTCATAGGGGTCGGTGCTGAACACGACGAAATAGGCTCCGGTTTTGACTCCGGAGTAGGACAGCACGCCCTCTATCGCCCCGTAGAACTTCGGGGCTTCCGGAGGAGCCGTATTCAGGGCCACGAGCTGGTTGCGGCCGGCGTCGACTCCCCAGAGGAGCCCGTTGTAGCCGTTCCAGGCCAGGGCGGCCAGCGGGAAGTCCCCGGTGCTGACCCTTTCGGGGCTGTTGCTGATGCTGGGCGCCTGGGAGGTTCCGAAGTTCCGGTGGCGCCAGAACGAGGAACTCTGCGGGTCCTGGGTCGGGAATCTCTGCCCCACTAGCAGGTTTCCGACGGTATCGAACGCGATGGCGCTCGGGCTGCTCACCTCGGTCAGGAACTGGGAAGCGGTCCCTTGGATGACCCCGGTGTTGTTGGAGAATCTCCGGATTTCGCCGCCCTTGAGCGCGACCCAGAGGTTCCTGGCGGTGTCGAAAGCGATGGCGCTCGGGGACATCAGGTCCGCCCCGGTGGTGAAGGTGCTGACGCTCGCGTCGTTGAAGATCGGGTTCAGATCATCGCCCGTGGTGTTGACGAAATGCACCACGCTGGCGTTGGCCGCGCTGTTGGCGGCCCAGTTGATGACCCACAGGTCGCCGTTGCCGGGCTGGAAGGCGAACCCGGCCACGGAATTCAGCGCGGTGGACAGGACCGCCGAAGTGCTGGCCTGGATGCCGCCGGGGCCGGCCTTCCCGAAGCGCACCAAGCGGCTGGGGATCGCGGCCGGAGCAGTCGCCACGGCCACCCACAGGTTCCCGGCCGTGTCGTAGCTCAGGGCCTCGGGATGATCGAGACCGCCCCGGACCTCGAAGGGGGCGTTCAACTGGCCGATCGGCGTCGTTGCGTCGGTGTAGCGGCGGATCTCGCCCGCCCCGGTGTAGGAAGTCCAGACCGTCTGGACATCGCCGGGGAAGGCCAGGCCGTGATAGCCGCCGGAGGGCCAAGAGAACTCCCAGTTGACGTTCGAACCCCCGTCGATGCTGTCCCGAGCCATGACCCGGACCCCGGCGGAGGCGTCACAGCCCCGGACGTCGGCGTACGAAACGTCCGCCGCCGACGCGTTCAGATACCAGTTCGGGCTGGCGCTCAGGTTGCGCAGCACGACCGGTGCTGAACTGACCCCCGCCACGATGAAGTTCCCATACTCATGCAGGGACTGCGGCGTGTTCTCCCCGACGAACCAGATGCGCGTCCCCGGGACGCGGGCCTCGAAGATCTCCGAGTCGATGGCCCCCTGCAGATAGATTTCCGTAGGATTGAGGATGCGCACGACCTTGAACGCATCGCCCCCCCCGCCCGTGGGATAGACGCCCTGGGGCTGGGAGCCCCGGAACTCGGCGGTGCTGGGATAGAGGCTGAGATAGCCGTCCTCCACGTAGATGTCCCGGTAGAAATGGTGCGTGTAGGCGCCGGCCACGAAGGTGCCGCTCTTCAGGGTGAAGTCGCCCTGGATCTCGGAATCCGACTGCATGCGCAGTTGGGCTCCGGCCGGCTTGTCGATGACGATGTTGCCGACCTCGATCCGGCCCGAGCCGGCGCTCCGCCTCATGGTCTGGTTGCCGGCGCCGTTGAAGGTCAGCGTGCTGGACCCCATCACGAAGGTGATGGAGGAGACCACGATATTGCCGCCGTAGCTGACCTGGTGGTTCCCGAAGTCGATCACGGCCTGCGAACTCGCATTCGAGTAGAAGTCGAGCAGGTTCGTGAAGTCGGAGGCGATGTTGATGGTATTCTGCCAAGGCGCGAGCACCGAGGTCGAGCCGATGGAGATGTTCAAATCCATCAGGACGTTCTTGACCAGCGGGGTCGAGAACTCGATGTTGTCGCCCGACACGGGCGCGATGCCGCCAGCCCAGTTCGCAGGGTTGGAGGCGAGGCTGTCCGCCCCGGCTCCGGTCCAGACCCGGGTGATGCCGGTCGAAGTGACGTCGCCGGGCAAGTCGAGCGCCTGGGTCCGGGCGTCCCAATCGCCGCCGATGTTGGTCACGTACCCCGTGAGCAGGGCCGCTCCATCCGGGCCGCTATCGGCGACGGAGAGGCCGAAGGCCTCGGCGTCCCCGAAAGGGACCGCCAGGGTCGCGGAAGACAACAGCGTCAGATCGCTCGGGCGCAGGCGGAACGCGGCCCATTCCCGATAGGCGCCCTGGCGCGTCCCGGCCAAGAAAAGATCCCCGTTGGAACCGGCTTCGATGGGAGCCCAATCCATGGCGATGCCGGTGAAGGTCGAGGACACGCCCGTGTAAGCGAGATTGCCGGCGCTGAATTTCCGGACGCGCAGCTCGCCGCCGGCGGTGGAAATGAACAGGGAAGAGCCGGAGACCGCCAGCTGGGAGTCGCGTCCCGCGAGGCCGCTGATGTCGTTCATGTACTGGGGCGTTCCCAAGCCGCTCCCGAACTTGACGAGATGCATCTGGGAGTCGCGGCCCAGCGCGGCGAAGACGTTGCTGGCCCCATCCAAGGCCATCCCGGCGCACTCCGTCTGTTGGCTGGCCACGAGATAGGTCGTGGAGGATACGGCGACCAGCCCCTGGGAGTATTTGATTATCTTCGCCGGCAGGCCGCTGGGACCGCCGCTGACGCAGGCGTAGACATCGCTCCCGTCCGCCGCGAGGGTCTGGATCATGTCCGCCACGTTCTTAGGTTGGGCCTCCGACACCGCCATCGGGCTGAGGTCCGCCTTGTCGAACTTGGCGATCCACACGCTGCCCGCGTCCTCCATGCCCACGTACAGCCCGGTCGCGTCCAACGCGAAACCCTCCCCGGCGACCAGAGTGCCGGTCAAGGCCGCGGAGTCGAGCACCACCCCTTCCGTACTGTATTTCACCAGGAAAGACAGGGCCCCCTCATCCGCGTCCGGCAGAGTGGTCGAATGGACCACCGCGAACACCGCGGGGAGGCTCGGATCGAGCCGGACCTGATGGCCGTACTCGTGATCGGTGGAAGCGCTCGCCACCTCCGCGCCGGTGATGAAGTCTCCCGCGTAGGTGAGCGGGAAGGCCGGCGGCGGCGGCTCGCTATATGAGGAAGCGCGCATGAGCTTCGCGTCCGAACTCGCGATGGTCGCCGCCTCGTTGAAGCCGGAGATGTAGACCCCGGTCGAATCGTCCACCGCGACCTTCATCGCGTAGTCGTCGCTCGCGGTGCTGTATTGGCCGCTGGAGATCATCACCAGGGAGGGCGAATACTTCACCAGCACCTGGTCCGCGTCGACGCCGTTCCAGGTGTTGCCCACGACCAGCACCTCGCCTTGCGGGGTCACGGCCACGTCCGATACGTCCTGTCCCAAGAAGAAGACGGCCGTGGTCTGCTGGGTCAGGTTCGAGTTGTACTTGATCGTGAGCCAGTCCCGGTCGCTGTCCTCCAACCCCACAGAACCCGTCACGTAGATCTGGTCCGCGTCCAAGGCCGCGATGCCCATCCGGTCCCAATCGCGGTCGCGATACGGCAGCCCCTCCGTGAAGAGGGCCGAGGCCAGAGGCGTACCCAACGCCGCCTGATCCACCTTGACCGTGAAGAACCGCGTGGCTCCCGCCAGGAGGCTGGTCCCGGTCACAAAGATCTTGTCATCCGGGGTCACGGCGACGCTCAAACCGGAATCGTCGGAGGTCCCCCCGGCGTCGAAGAAGGCCGATTGGATGAAGCTCACGGGGTTCGCCGTGAACCGGGCCACGTACATGTCCGTGTCGGTCCCCCAATCCACGCTCCCCGCGACGACCACGTCGCCGGAGGGCTGGAAGGCGATGGACGCGGGGTCCACTCCGAGGCCTTGGGTCTTGGCCGCGGAGGACAGGAACACGAACTCGGGGTCGAACTGATAGACCACCATGGCGCCCGGACCCGGGACTTCCTGCGCCGCCGCCACATATACTCCGGAAGGATTCACGCCGATGTCCGCCCCGAACACTCCGGAGAGGACCGCCGAGGAGAGCAGGAGCCCGTCGCGATCGAACTTGGCGACCAGCGTCCGGTTGTACGGATCGCCGGCCCCGGAGGAGGCGATGACCGTGTAGACGAACGGCCCGCTGATGGTCCAGGTGTCCACGGCCACGCCCGTGGCCCAGTCGGCGTCCGCGAAGCCCGCGTCGTAGGTGATGCCGCCGGGGGTGGTGAAGTCGCCGATCAAGGATTCGCTCGTCACTTGCCCGCCGCCCGAGGCCGGCAGCGCCAGCCGGACCATGACGCCGTCGTAGTAGGCGCCCTGGTCGGTCACGCCCACGACGATGACCGTGCCCGCGTCCCCGCCGTCCTCGACGGCCAGAGCGAAGCCGACATCGACGCCGCCCGCGTTATGGGTGGCGGAGGAGACCAGGCTCAAGTCGGCCGCGGCCAGGCGCACGCCCCACAGGTCCCCGCCCCCCGTGGCCGCGGCCACGAAGAGGTCCCCGTTCGTCCCCGTCTCGAGCGCGGCGATGTTCGAGCCCGTGACGGACAAAGTCGAGGACACGCCCGTGTAGCCCAAGGTGGCGCCGTCGAATTTCCGGATGTAGAGCTCGCCGTGGGCGGTCGCGGAGGCCAGGAACACGGAGCCTCCCGACAGGGCCATGTTCGTCTCCGCCTCGGCCCCCATGATGGCCGTGTGATCCGCGACCGCCCCCGGCCCCGCGGCGATGTCTCCCGCATCGTAGCGGAGGAGCTTCGTCCCCACGCTGGAGAAGACTTCGACGTAGACGTTGCCGGCCCCGTCCACCCGGAGGTCGCCGCAGCTCGTGCGCAGGCTGGCCACCGTGTGGGTGTCCCGGGCGATCTCGAGGCCGCTCGGAACGTCGTACTTGGCGATCTTCGCGCCCATGTCCCCCGACACGCCGTGATAGCAGGCGTACAGGGTGGCCCCGTACCTGCCCAAGGCTCCGGTGAACTCGCCCTCCGTGCCGGGCATCGGGTCGAAGGTGCTGCCGACCTGCTGCAGGCTGCTCTTGGAGTAGTACCGGATCCAGGTCCCGCTCAAGTCCGTCTCGGAGACGAACAGGGTGCCCGCGTCGGCGGTCAGGGCCCGGACGCCGTTCACCCAGTCCGACAGGGTGACCGAAGCTACCTGCACGCCCCCGGTCGTATACTTGACGAGGTAGTTATTCTGCGGCGGATCGAAGGAGGCCGCGTCCGAGGAATGCGCGAGCGCGAATATCCCCGGATTCGCGGGCCCGGTGTCCACGACCACGGGGTGGATCCAATCGTACCAGCCGATGCCGCCGGTGATGACGGCCTGGGTGTCCAAATCGCCCAGGAACAGCGGGGTCAGCGCCGGGTTCCCCGGGGAGGCCGGCAGGCCCAGCAGCACGGTCAGGACGTCGAAATCGCCGTCGCCGTTCTGGGACCCCCCGGTCAGGAGCACGTCGCCCGAGGGCAGAAGGGCGCCGCCGTTCGCGGCGACCCCGTCCACGTTGTTGGCCGCGCCGTTGAAGGTCGCGGAAGACAGGAAGTCGAGGCCGTCGCTGTATTTAAGGGCCAGGTAGTCGCCTAGATTCTCGGCGGCTATCGCGGCCACCACGATGCCGTCCGGAGCCGCCAGGAGCGGGTGTCCGTCGTCGCCCACGTAGCCGGCCGTGAAGGTCGAGGAAACCCCGGTATATTGGAGGTCGGTAGTGAATTTGCGCAGATAGACCTGATTGGACCCGTCGGTGCTGTCGGAAACCATGTAGAGCGCGCCCCGGGCATAGGCGAGCCCCGGCCAATGCGGGATCAAGGTGGAGATGTCGAGGGTATACAGGGGCGCGGCGCCGTCGAAGTTCGCCGGATAGCGCAGGAGCTTGCGCACCGAGAAGTCCCCGCCGTCCGTCACCGAGATCACGGGGTCGCCGTTGCCCATGAGCGTGAGCGAGGTGCCCCGCTTGACGTTGCTCGCGGGATCGAAGCCCGCGAAGCTCGCCGTGGCCAACGCCACCAGCTCCGGGCTGTACTTGACCAGGTCGATAGTCATCCCCGTCTGCAGGGCGTAAAGATCGACCCCGTCCGAGGTCAGCGCGTTGATCCCGAACTCGATCGCTCGGGAGCTCAGCAGCACCAGATTCGCGTCGTACTTATCGATGCGGTTCGGATAGATCCCCTGCTGGTCGTCGAATACGCTTCCCTGATAGACGAAGACGTTGCCGGACAGGTCCCCCGCCAGATGCCCCCAGGAGTTCCCGGCCAGCGAGGTCGAGGAAAGGAGGATGCCGCCGGGGCCGTAGCGCACAAGCGCCATATGGTTGGGCTGGGCGCCGTCCGCCCCGCTGGTGGACACGAGCAGGACATAGGTGAACGGACCGCCGAGGGTGACGGTGTCGACCGCGATGTCCCGGCCGTTGTCGTTCCAGCCGAAGGGCCCGGCCACGATGGCCCCGCCGGTTCCCGGTGCGAACATCCCCGATAAATTGTAGCCCGGCCACGCTCCGCCCATATATAGGAAGTTGCGCTGGAGCGGGAGGGACAGATTCCCGGCCAGGTCCAGCGCGCGGGCCGCGACGCGATAGGTGGTCCCGGGGACCAGGTCGCCGCCCGAGGGCACGCCCGCATAGGCCCACGAGCTGGTGCCGGCAGCGGTCTGGTAGACCGGCGAAGGGTCCCAAACAGCCCCGTTCCAGTAGGTGCCGAAACTCGGCCCGCTGGAGATGAGGACCTGGACCTGGAGGACCGGGCTGGTGACGTCGCCGGCCGTGCCGCTGATGATCGGGAAGACGGGCAACGAGTCGCTGTCCTGCGGCTGGGAGATGCCCACTGATGGGGAATCGGCGTCGAAAGTGAAGGTGACGCCCGAGCCGGGGATCTCGACGTTGAGAAGGTTGTCGGTGGCCACGCTCGTGATGTGGTACTGCAAGCCGCTAGCGAGGCTCGGCGAAGCGTAAGTCCAGTTGATGAAAGGGCTCGGAGTCCCGATAGTGGCGACGACCGATGTCGAGGGCGCCACCCATGCCCCGCCGTCCCAGTAGTAGTTGTCACCCACGCGCTGGATGTTGATGGAGACATCCGTGACATCGTCGGGGCTGGCCTGGGCCGTGCCGGAGATCATCGCAAGGCTGCCGATGTAGCTCAGGTCCGTGGGCGCCGTGACGACGGAGACGGGGTTGGCGGCGAAGACCTGGACGGCGGTGCAGAGCAGGGCCGACAGGGAAAGGAGGCCGCCGCGCATGGCCTTGACGGCCATGCACGGAGCTGGCGCTCGGCGCTGCATCCTCGGCGTTTCTTTCACTGCGCTTCTTACGGCCCCGTGATTCTACAAAACTACCCGGCCCGAACGTCAGTGACAATAGTCACTAGTAGTCGTACGTGAAGCCCAACAGGTACGTCGCCGCCGTGTACGTATAGCGGTACGACTGCTCGAATTTGGTGTTCGAAGTCGCGCGGGCCACGCTGGCCTGCGCGGTCAGGCGGAAATTCGGGGCGATAGGATAGCCGTAGCCCAGACCGAGGACGAAGCGGTCCTGCCGCTGACGCTCCCCGTCCAGATACGTGCCGTTCTCGTCCTGCGCCAGGCGGCCCAGGTACTGCTGGCGGATCCAGGTGCAGCCCAGGTCGGCGGTGGAGGGGTTCTTCTTGTCCCCCCACGCGAGCCCGAGCGCCACCCCGACCGGCACGCTGTAGTAGCCGTAGGAGTCGGAGATGAAGCGCGTCTTCCCCGCGTCGTAGGTGTTCTGGTTCGAGCCGTTGTGCGAGACGCCGGTGTGGAAGCCCAGATTCATCCGCAGGGCGTCCGCCATCAGGGACCGGGGATACGTCACGCCGACCGTCAAGGAGTTGTAGAAATCCTGGCGATTGTAGGGCTTATGGTCGTTGGGCTCGCCGTCCTGCGCGATGATGGGCTGGTCCGGATACCTCTGCCAGGCCGCGCGATAGCCCAGGTTCAGGGCCACCTTGGGCTCGTCGTAGGGCACGGGGATGGAGATCGAGGCGTTCAGGGCGTTGTTGATCGTATCCAGGACGTCCGTGCCCGCGTTCTCGCGGTTGAGGCGGTTCCCGTTGGGGTCGATGCCGGCCTGCGACTCCAGGGACTGATAGTTCGGATAGAAGGTGTAGAAGAACTCGTAGCCCAGCCGGTAGGAGAACGGTTCCTTATATACGTTCTCCGCCGCCAGTTCCACGCCGACGGTCTGATAGTCGAAGAGCCCCTTGCCCCAGGTCTCGTCGCGGGTCTCCTTGAGAAACTCCAGTTTGTAGTTCACCGCGGGCTTGAAGCGCCAGGTCGAATCCTCCGGCTTGTAGAGCCCCGCGAAGGACAGGTAGTGGTCCATCCCCTGCTGGAAGAGCGTGCCCGAACCGACGGTGTCGTTGACGGACTTGGTGCCGCGGAAGTTCCCGTTGTAGAGCGGCAGGAGCGTCCACTCCTCATCGAGCTTCACCGCGGGGGCCGCGGTGGCCTTGATGTTCGCGTTGAGGTTGGATTTGTCGCTGGCGAAGAAATACTGCCCGCCCGTCAGGGAGATGCGGTAAAGTGGGATGACTTCGACGGCCCGGGCCGGAAGGCCCTGCCCCCACAGCATCCCCGCCGCGGCCCCGATGGTCAAGAAGTGGCGCCCCCTCATGTTTATGGGATCAGCCCGGATTCGATGAGTATCTTCGGCTCATAGACCAGGTCGATCTTCCGGCCGTTGAACTCGGAGGCCGTGATGATCTGCTGGTAGTTCCACTTGAGCAGCCTTTCCTTATAATCGGCGCCGCTGGTGATGTTGGCGAAGTCGGAGTGCTTGGCGACCTTCCCCTCATCGTCGATGACGTAGCTATCCCACTTGTCCCAAACGGCCCCTCCGCCTAGTCCGCCGGTCGCCTCGTAGACGATGTCGTGGAAGAAGCCCGGGTCGCGGTTGCCGGTGCAGTTGTCGAGCGTATCGCAGTTCGCCCCTTGGACGAGCCCCACCGCGTTGACGTCGGCGACCTGGTTCTGGCTGGTGAACCCGGCGATAACGCCGCCGTAATTCCAGGAGAGATGCGAGACCCCGTTGAACTTGAGCGCGTAGGTCGGGTAGATGGTCTTGAAGAAAGGCACGCCCGGGGCCACGCCCGAGAAATCGTTGCGCGCGGGATCGAAGAAGGAGGCGACGTCGTCGGTGGCGTCGGCGTTGTTGTTGACGTCCCGCTGCACGCCGCCCGAGGCGTTCTCCAGCACGTTGTCGATGGTGTTCGAACGCCCAGTCTCATACTCGGTCAGGTAGAACTGACAGGCGGCGCCGACGCAGCCGGGGAGCTGTTGGAAAGCCACGCGCAGGTCGGTAGGGAGGGCTGTATTGAACACTCCCTTATAATAGAAGTAGTCGAAGCGGTCCGCGCGATGGTTGAGCACCACGAGCTTGAACTGGTTGGGCTCGGGCCGGATGATGTACTCCTCGAGCCGCACCCGGTTCCCGTTCACGTCCACCATCACCTTGCCCTGCTGGTAGACCGCGTTCTTCTGCTCGGCGGCGGCCGCGGCCTGGATATCCTCCTTCGTCATCTCCAGCCCGACCTCGCGCTTGAGGGCCGAGCGCTCCTCCGCCTTCTTCTGCGCCGCGGCCTCATCGAGGCCGATGGCCTGGCCGAGTCCGCGCTGGTCCACGCCGATGCGCTGCCCTTCCTGGAGCAGGGTCTCGTTGCCGCGGGAATCGGACACGCCGAGCGAACCCTTGAAGAGGTCCACCTGGGTCGCGCCGTTGGCGGCGACCTGGACCCCGAACTCGGTGCCGCGCACGGAGCAGACGGCGGTGGGCGTCCGCACGGCGAACTGGCGGTTGGCGAGGCGCGAGACCCAGGCCTTCATCTTGCCGAAGCTCAGGCGCATCGAGGTCTCGGCCTGCTCGGCCTTCTCCAGCAAGAACGAGCTCTTGGGGCCGATCTCCACCTTGCTGCCGTCGTCGAAGGCGAGGGTGAGCTTGGAGCGGGACTCGGTCCGGACTTCCTCACCGGGGGTCAGGATGTAGTTGGAGACGGCGCCGACCCAGGTCTTGGAGACGGGATTGAGTATCTTGGCTTCGCCCTGGAGGGTGCTGATGGTGGCGGCGGCCCAGGAGGGGATAGGAGAAAGGATGATCGCGCAAAAGGCGATAACAGAACAGAGCTTAACCCCGCGAGGGGACTGGGTTCGTTCCACTTTCTCGGCGCCGGCTGCGACAGGTACGAAGAACGACTCTATCGCGGCCGTTGTAAGTCTAGCAGGATGATAGGGCCCTGTCAAGGGAACCCAGCCATGACTTCAGTCACACAATTTGCTAGCCTCTGAAAATGATGCAGATGCTGCTCGATCCCTTCCGCCAATTGGCCCAGCGCTTCATGGAATGGGCGCCCGGCGTCGTCGCCGCCTTCCTGATCCTCCTCCTGGGGCTCGTCCTCGCCCGGGCCCTGCGTTCCTTCATGGAAGGAGCCCTGACCCGCGCCAAGATCGACGAATACGCCTCCAAGGTGGGCGTCCACGAGGTCTTCACCCGCCTGGGCTTCGGGAAGTCCCCCACCTACGCGCTCTGCTTCATGGTCTACTGGTTCGTGCTCCTCATGTGCTTCGTGGCCGCGGCGGACGCGGTGAACCTGCCCGTGGTCAAGGAGCTCCTGGCGCGCTTCGTCAATTTCCTCCCCGAACTGCTGGCCGCCATCCTCATCCTCTTCGGCGGCCTCCTCTTCGCACGCTTCCTCTCCGAGGTCGTCGCCAACGCGGCGGCGGCCAACAACATCGGCGGGGGGCATTTCCTCTCCAAGGCGACCTACGGAGTGATCCTGGTATTCGCCTCCCTGATGGCCCTGGAGCACCTCGGCATCCGCATGGCCCTGGTCACCATGAGCCTGCAGATCCTGCTGGCGTCCTTGGGGCTGGGATTCGCCCTGGCCTTCGGCCTGGGCGCGCGGGACCTGGCCGGGGAATACCTGCGCGGGCTCATCGAGAAGAAGAAGGACTGATCCCCCCACCTCGCCCTCCCCCATTTCATGGGGGAGGGATTCTACTTCAGGGAGGGGGATTCCACGTCGGGCGTGATGGACCCCATGGGCACGGCCCCCGCCGGCGTCTTCCGGGAGCGCGGCGCGGCGAGGGGCTTGCCCGGGGCGTTGATGATGCTCAGGGGCGGGACCGACGCCGGGGCGCGGTCGATGCCGTCGCGCGAATCGCCCTGGACCTCGACGGCCTCTCCCCCGCGCCGCCAATCCAGGGGGCTCTTCCCCATCCGGCGGAACCCATAATAGGCGATGATCAGGGCGAGCGCCAGGGCCAGCCCGAAGACGATCCCGTACAGCCCGTGCTCCGGCTCCTCTCTCTGATTCATTCCATGTAGTCCTTGAGCGCCCGGGAGCGGGAGGGATGACGGAGCTTGCGCACCGCCTTCGACTCGATCTGACGCACGCGCTCGCGAGTGACCTTGAAGATCCGGCCGACCTCTTCCAGGGTCCGCGGATAGCCCGTGCCGATGCCGAAGCGCAGCTTGATGATCTTGGCCTCGCGGTCGGTCAGGGTGTCCAGGACCTTCTCGACCTCCTTGCGCCGCAGGAAGACGTTGGCCGCGTTGGACGGCACCGGCCCGGTCTTGTCCTCGATGAAGTCCTCGAGGTAGGAGTCCTCGTCCTCGCCGATGGGCGTGGCCAGGGAAATGGGCTCCTGCATGATCTTCAGCACGTTCTTCACCTTGTCCACCGAGATGTGCAGGTGCCGGGTGTACTCCTCGAGCGAGGGCTCCCGGCCGAACTCCTGGCGGTAGCGCCGCGTGACCTTCATCAGCTTGCTGATGAGCTCCTTCATGTGCACCGGGATGCGGATGGTGCGGGCCTGGTCCGCGATGGCCCGGTTGATGGACTGGCGGATCCACCAGGTGGCGTACGTGGAGAACTTGAAGCCGCGCTTGTACTCGAACTTCTCGACCGCCTTCATGAGCCCGAGCCCCCCCTCCTGGATCAGGTCGGACAGCTCCAGGTTGGAGTTGACGTGCTTCTTGGCGATCGAGACCACGAGCCGCAGGTTCGCCTTGATGAGCTTGAGCTTGTCCTTGAGGATCTCCTCCTCCAGGGTCCGGATCTTCTTGTCCAGGCCGAGGAAGAGCTCCACCGGGATGGGGATGAGGTGGATCTGCCGCTCCAGGCGCTCCGAGATCT
This sequence comes from Elusimicrobia bacterium GWA2_69_24, assembly GCA_001799695.1. Classification (GTDB taxonomy): domain Bacteria; phylum Elusimicrobiota; class Elusimicrobia; order UBA1565; family UBA1565; genus UBA10166. The sequence goes on along the minus strand of MGTY01000084.1, from coordinate 16,409 downwards.
CCTGCATGTTCACGACCGCCGAATCGAGGGCGGAGGGCACGTAGCCCGTCTTCGCGCGGAAAGCCTGGGACGTCATCTTGCCCCGCCGCACCATGCTCATGTACACCTGGAGCTGGGCGAAGGAGGCGCCGTAGCGCTGGCGGTAGATCTCCAGCTCACGCTGGCACTCGCGCACCTTGGCCGCGGTGCTCTTGATCTTGTTGGTGAGGCGCTTGATCTTCTCCTGGTTGAGGTTCAGGCTGATGATCCGCCGCACGATCTCCTTGTTGTGCGCCTCGATCCCCTTCTGGGTCTTCAGCCGCTTGTTGTCGCTGAGCGCGGGTCGGCTGAGCCGGGCCCGGAGGACCTCGATCTTCTTCTCGGACTTGGCGATGAACTGGGACACCGCCTTCATCTTGCGGCGCATCGCGGAGAGCTCGTGCGTGGTCTTGCGGCCGCGCGGCATGAGCTCCTTGGGCGTCATCTCCTGGAGGGTGATGAGCGTCTCCCAGTTGCGGATCTCGCGCATCGTGATCGGCGACTCGAGGACCAGGAGCCGGAGCTCCTTCTCGCGCTCGCGGACGTTGCGCGCGAGCATGACTTCCTCCTCGCGGCTGAGCAGCGGCACCTTCCCCATCTCGGAGAGGTACATGCGGATGGAGTTCGACACGTCCGGGGTGGACTCCCACTCCTCGGTGTAGGCCTCCTTCTCGGCCTGCGGGGCCTTGAATTTCTTGCGGCTGACGACTTCGATGCCGAGGTCCTCGAGAGTGGACATGAGGCCGTCGATCTCTTCCGAGGACATGTGGGCCGCCGTGAGGGAGCGGTTGATCTCCTCCAGCGTGAGATAGCCGTGCTCCTTGCCCATCTCGATGAGATCGCCCAGGGCCTGCTTGGACTCGCTAACCATTCTTGCTGACTCCTTTCCGCGTGCCTTTTAACTCAGTCAAAAGCTGCTGGTGCTCGCGCCGGAGCTCCGGGGCGCAGGCTTCGTCGTGGATGAGGGGCTCCAGCTCGGCCAAGCGGCGCTGCTTGCGCAGGCGGCCCACGATCCCGGCCGCGGTCGCGGCCGGGTCCGGGATCTCCCGCTCGTCGCAGAGCATCTCCCGCAGGAGGGCGGCCGCCTCCTCCGCCATCCCGGCGAGCGCCTTCCCGGTCCAGCCCGCCCCGTCCGCGCGCACCGAGCGGTCCGACAGGACCTCCCGCAGCCTCTGGAAGATCCCCCGCGCGCGCGCGTCCGAGAAATCCGATTCCGCGACCAGGGTCTCCCCGTCCGAACCTTGGGGGCTCGCCAGGGCCGGAGCCTTCAGGAGGCAGAACAGGATGTCCCGGTCCTGCACCGGCAGGGGCCGTCCGGGGGTGCCCGGGGACCGCGCCGCGATCCGGGCGGGGGCGGGCGTCCCCTTCTGGAGCTGGAGGCGCAGGTTCTCCTCGTTCACCCCCAGGGTCTCCGCGAGCCGGCGGAGCCACTCGCCCTTGAGCACCTCGTCCGGGCACTTGCGCACGGTCTCCAGCACCTGGGAAGCGATCCGGGCCTTATCCTGCGGCCCCAGCGGCCCCCGGCACTCCTTGATGAGGAGGCGGGTCTTGAACGCGGCCAGGTCGTCGGCCTCCGCCAGGACCGCCTGGAGCCCGTCCGGGCCGCGCTTGAGCAGCAGCTCGTCCGGGTCCAGCCCCTCCGGCACGGTCGCCACCGACACCGAGATGCCCTTGACCAGGAGGAGCTCCGCCCCCCGCAGGGAAGCCTGGGCGCCGGCCGCGTCCGGATCGAACACGATCGTGACCTGGTTAGCGTAGCGTTTGAGCAGGGTGACGTGTTCGTCCGTCACCGCGGTGCCCAGCGGCGCGCAGGCCGTGTTGAAGCCGAACTGGTGCAGCGCCAGCACGTCCATGTAGCCTTCCAACAGGATCACCGAACGGGCCCGTCGCGCCTCCGGCAGCGCCTCGAAGAAGCCGTAGAGCACGCTGCGCTTGGAGAACAGCGGCGTCTCCGAGGAGTTCAGGTACTTGGGCTCCCCGTCGCCGAGGACCCGGCCGCCGAACCCGACCGTCTCCCCCCGCGCGTTGAGGATCGGGAAGAGCAGCCGGGACCAGAAGCATTCCCGCAGGCGGTCCTCCCGCTGCACCGCGAGGCCCGCCTTGACCAGGGTCTCGACCGAGAACCCCTTGCGCGTCGCCGCGGGCACCAGCCCGCCGCCCCGGGGCGCGTAGCCCAGCTTGAAGCGCGCGACGGTCTCCGGAGTGACCCCGCGCTTGACCAGGTATTCCCGGGCGATCTTGGCCTCGGGCAGGTCCTTCAGGAACGCATGGTACTGCTCCCGCGCGAACTCCATCGCCTTGCGGAGTTCGAGCCGTTCCTTCTCCCGCGGCCCGAGTTCTTCACGGTCCAGGGAGACCTTGATCCCCGCCCGCTCCCCCAGCTTCACGATGGCCTCGGGGAAAGAGAGGCCGTCCAGCTTCATGACGAAGCCGAAGGCGTCGCCCCCCACCCCGCACCCGAAGCAGTGGAAGATCTGCTTCTCCGGGTTGACCTGGAAGGATGCCGTCTTCTCCTGATGGAACGGGCAGCAGGCCCAGAAGCCCCGTCCCTTCTGCTTCAGGGC
>MGTY01000084.1:0-13815 GCA_001799695.1 Elusimicrobia bacterium GWA2_69_24 | reverse complement strand
GCCCGCTCCGGGCCGCGCCGCCGCTGTCGCCGCCCTTACTTGGAGGAACGCCGGCGCTTCAGGCGCCGGATCTTGCGCAGCGTTTCCTGCTGCTGCAGCTTGCGCCGGATGCTCGGGGACAGGAAATACTCCCGCCTGCGGATCTCCTTCAGGATGCCGTTGCGCTCGCAGTCGCGCTTGAAGCGCCGGAGCGCCTCTTCGATGGACTCGCCTTCTCGGATCTTGATGAAAACCATGGTTACGTGATCACCACCTTGCTTCCCGGACTTTTCAACCAGGGGGCCAGCTCATGCGGCGCCCGGACAAAAGATGATAGTGCAGGTGGAAAACCGACTGTCCGGCTCCCCGACCGTTGTTGCTCACGACCCGGTAATCCGCCAGCCCGGCGTCGGCCGCGATCTTCCGGATGGCCAACTGGATGCTTCCCAACAGCTCCCGGTCCGTCTCCGACGACGACGCCAGCCCGTCGATGTGCTTTTTCGGTATCACCAGCACATGCGTCGGAGCGACGGGATTCCGGTCCTGAAAAGCCAGGACCGAGTCGTCTTCGTAGACCTTCGCTGTCGGGATCTCTCCAGAAACGAGTTTGCAGAAAATGCAGTCCCCTGCCAAGAAATCCCCTTGAAATTCCATTATAGATTATACGGGGGACCCAGACAAGCCTAAGCGTCGACCCCGATCCTCGGCTAAGCAACTGTGCCCGGGCACACTCGTGGCGCAGCTTGGGCATGGCTGGAAAGTAGAAAAGTCGGCTGAAAGGATCACCTCGTTCGCCGGCTTGCCGCTGCTGACGGAGCTGGCCCGCCGAAGCAGATCGCAGGAGGGGAAGGGCTGGAGGATGCGCGGCTTCTGAGCGAGGACGCGGGGCTGCAGGGCAGGTCAGGCGAGCGCTGGCGCAAAGGGGTCCCGGACACCTGACGTCGGATGTCGACTCCAGCATTTGAAAAGTCGTCATACCGGCGCCAGCCGGTAGCCAGCGTGTGGAACGGATTCAAAATCCCGTTCTGGCGCCTGGACCCCGGCTTTCGCCGGGGTGACGAATGTGATTGGACTTATGACTCACGACCCTAGGCCTCAATCTGGCCGAAAGCCAGAGGTCCCTCGCTGCGGCCGATCCGGGCCCAATGGAGACCCGGGCCGGGGTCCCGGTCCAGGACGACCTTCAGGAAATGGTCGGTGAGCGCCTCCGTGCGCGAACCGGGACTGCCCTCCTCGACCACGACCCGCCGCCGGCTCCCCACGGCCGCGGCCGCGAAGCCTTCCCGCAGTTCCCGGTCCAGGGCCCGCATGCGCTCGGCCCGCTCCCAGGCGGCCGCGGCCGGGACCTGGTCCGGGTAGGCGGCCGCCGGAGTCCCCTCCCGGCGTGAATAGCGGAACACGTGCAGGCCGGAGAAGCCGGCGTCCCGGACGAAGCGGAAGCTCTCCTCGGCCTCGCCGTCCGTCTCGCCGGGGAACCCGACCATCACGTCCGTGAACACGGCCGTCCCGGGACACGCGCTCCGCAGCTCCGCGAGCCGGCGGGCGGCCAGCTCCGCGGAATACCAGCGTCCCATCCGTTCGAGGACGGACGACGACCCGCTCTGCAGGGGCAGATGCAGAGACGGCGCCAGACAGCCGCCCCCCCCTCCGCGGGAGGAAAACGGCGCCGCCCCGGGGGCGGCGGCCCCATGGCCGCCGCCGGCCTGGAGGAGCGCGAGCAGGCGAGGGGTGACGTCCGTGATCTCCAGCGAGGAGAGCCGGATGCGGAAATCCTCCGGCAGGTCCAGCAGGCGCTCGATCAGTCCGACCAGGTCCGCCCGCCGTCCGGCCTCCTCACCGAGATAGCGCCCCATCCGGATGCCGCAGAGCACGAGTTCGCGGTAGCCAGCCGCGAGCAGGCCCGCCGCCTCGCCGCGGACCTCCTCCCAGGGACGGCAGGAGAGCGCCGGCCGCACGGAAGGCACCACGCAGTAAGTGCAGGCCATGTCGCAGCCGTCCTGGACCTTGAGGAACGCGCGGGAATGGCCATCGAACCGGCGGATGCGCCGCACGCCCGGGCCGCAGGCGAAGCCGAGCAGGCGGGGGAGCTCCTCCTTCCCGGCGTTCGCGCAGAGGATGGCCTCGGGAGCGGCGGCGCGGATGCGCTCGGCGTCGCGCTCCGCGCAGCAGCCGGTCACCACCAGCCGCGCCCCCGGGTTGCGGCGGGCGATGCGCCGCACCATCCGGAGGGCGTCCTTATCGGCCTCCCCGGTGATGGCGCAGGTGTTGATGACGCAGAGGTCCGCCGACTCGTAGTCGTCGGTGGCGCCGGAGCCGCCGTCGGCGAGGAGCCGCTCGCGCAGGGCCTCGGTCTCGTACTGGTTGACGCGGCAGCCGAAGGTCTTGAAGAATATCTTCACCCGGATGCTACAGGGCGCCCAATTCGTACAGCACGATGGCGGAGGCGGCCACCGCCGCCGTCTCGGAACGCAGGGTGTTCGGCCCGAGGCTCACGAGCGCGGCGCCGTCCACCTCGGAGATCTCGATCTCCTCGTCGGAGAAGCCGCCCTCGGGGCCGATGAAGAGGTTGACCGTCAGCCCCTGCGGGTGCCGGTGGCGCGCCTCCCGGAGGATGTCCCGCAGCCCGGCGTAGGTGGAGGCGCCGGGATGGTTCTCCCAGGCGACCAAGGAGAGGTCCTTCCGGGTCGCCTCCTTGATCGCGTCGCGGAAATGCACCGGCGGGAGGATGGCGGGGATGTCCGCCCGGCCGCACTGCTTGCAGGCCGCGGTCAGGATCTTCTTCCAGCGCTCCTCTTTCTTGCCGGTGAACTCCTTGACCTGGACCACCGTGCGCGGGGTGATGACCGGGATGAAAGCCGACACGCCGAGCTCGGCGCACTTCTCCAGCGCCCACTCCCAATGGGAGGCCTTGATGAGCCCGAGATGCAGGCGGATCACGACCGGGTACTTCTTGTGCGGGGGATGCAGCAGCCCCGCGAGGTCGCCTTCGACCGTGCCGTCGGGCAGGATGGCGCGGATGACCCCGGAATAGCGCCCGCCCTGACCGTCGAACAGCTCTAGGGTCGCGCCCACGCGGTGGCGCAGGACGCGCGTCACATGGAACGCCTCGGGGCCCTTCAGCGTGAACTTCTTTCCGGCGATCTGTTCCGGCGAGATCAGGAACTGCGGCATGGCTCACTCCCCCCCGAAGATCTTCTTGAAGATGTTCTTCTTCTCCCGGACCTCGGGATCCTCGACCGGCGCCTCACACGCCTCGGGAGCCGCGTCCCCCGGGAACTCCTCTCCCAGGGAGCGGGCGAACTCCCGCAGAAGCCCCTGCTGGCGGGCGTCGAGCTCCTTGGGAATGTCGATCTTCACGCGCACGAGGAGGTCCCCCTCCCCGCGGCCGCGCAGGCGCGGCATCCCCTTGCCCTTGATCCGGAACGTCATGCCTTCGTGGGTGCCGGCCGGGATGCGGATGCGGGCGTTCTCCCCGCCCAGCGTCGGGACGGAGACCGTCGCCCCCAGCGCGGCCTGGGCGAAACTGATCGACTTGTCGAAGATGAGATCGTCTTCCTCGCGATGGAAGCGCGGGTGGGGCGCGATGCGGATGTGGACGTACAGGTCGCCCTTCTCCCCGCCCCGCTGGCCCGCCTCGCCCTCCCCGGAGATGCGCAGGGTCGCGTCGTCGTATATCCCGGGCGGGATGCGGACCGTGACCTTGTGCCCTTTCTGGACCCGCCCCGAGCCCCCGCAGGGCCGGCAGGGTATCTCGATGAGGCGGCCCTCGCCGCCGCAGGACGAGCAGGGCTGGGTCATGGAGAAGAAACCCTGGGAGAACTGCACCCGGCCGGCGCCCCCGCAGGCCGCGCAGCGCTTGAGGCCCGAGCCCGGCTTGGCGCCCGAGCCCTCGCAGGTCCCGCAGAGCTCGACCCGGTCGTATGCGATGGGCCGGCGCACGCCGGCGAGCGCCTCCTCGAGGGTGACGTCCAGCTCGAACTTCAGGTCGTGTCCCCGCCGGGCCTTGGAGCGGCGGCCGCCGCTGCCGCCGAAGCCGCTGGCGAAGAAGCTCTCGAAGATGTCCCCGAAGATGTCGCCGGACTCCCCGCCCCCCGGAAAGCCGCTGAATCCCCCGCCGGGCCCGCCCCGCCCCCCCGCCGACGCCACGCCCGCCTCTCCGAACTGGTCGTAGAGCTGGCGCTTCTTGGCGTCGGAGAGTACCTCGTAGGCCGAGTTGATCTGCTTGAACTTGTCCTCGGCCTTCTTGTCCCCCTGGTTGCGGTCGGGGTGATAGCGCAGGGCGAGCTTCCGGTACGCCTTCTTGACCTCGTCTTCGGTCGCGTTCCGGGGGACGCCCAGCTCCTCGTAGTAATCGGCCATCAGCGCTTCAGGGGACGCGTCACGGCTTCTCATCCTCCACGACCTCCGCGTCCACGACCTCGTCGGAGCCCTTCTTCTTGGCGCCCTCCTGGTCCTTGCCGTTGGGGGCGGCGCTCGCGCCGCCGGCCGCGGCCTCCGGTCCGGCGGACGCGCCCGGCTTGGCCGCGTCCCGGTAGATGGCCTCGCCGAGCTTCTGCGCGGCCTGCCGCACGGCCTCGGCGGACTTGGTGATCCGCTCGGGGTCCTCGGACTTGAGCGCCTCCTTCAGGTCCGAGACGGCGCGCTCGATGGAGGAGCGCTCCTCCTGGGAGACCTTGCCGCCGTGCTCGCGCAGGGCCTTCTCCGTGGCGTAGAGGATGGAATCGCCCTCGTTCTTGGCCTCGATCTTGGTCTTCTGCTTCTTGTCCTCGTCGGAGAATTTCTCGGCCTCCTTCACGAAGCGCTCGATCTCCTCCTTGTTCAGCTTGTTCTTGGCCGTGATCGTGATGTGCTGGGCCTTGCGCGTGCCCAGGTCCTCGGCCTTGACGTTCAGGATGCCGTTGGCGTCGATGGAGAAGCTGACCTTGATCTGGGGCACCCCCCGCGGGGCGGGCGGGATGCCGTCCAAGTCGAACTTGCCCAAGGAGACGTTGTCCTTGGCCATGGGCCGCTCGCCCTGCAGGACGTGCACGGTCACGGCAGGCTGGCTGTCGGAGGCCGTGGAGAAGATCTGCGACTTCTCCACCGGGATGGTGGTGTTGCGGTCGATGAGCGGCGTGAAGACTCCGCCCAGGGTCTCGATCCCCACGGTGAGCGGGGTGACGTCGAGGAGCAGGACGTCCTTCACCTCGCCGGTCAGGACCGCCGCCTGGACGGCGGCGCCCTGCGCCACGCACTCCATGGGGTCGACGCCGCGCTCGACCTTCTTGCCCACGTAGTCCTCGACGAACTTCTGCACGATGGGCATCCGGGTCGGGCCGCCGACCAGGATGATGCGCGCGATGTCGGAGGTCTTCATCTTCGAGTCCGTCAGGGCCCGGTCCACGGACTCGCGGCAGCGCGCCACGATGGGCTCGACCAGGGATTCGAGCTTGGCCCGGGTCAGCTTGAGCACCAGGTGCTTGGGCACGTTGTTCTCGGCGGTGATGAAAGGCAGGTTGAGGTCCGTCTCGAAGACGTTGGAGAGCTCGATCTTGGCCTTCTCCGACGCTTCCCGGACGCGCTGCATCGCCATGCTGTCCTTGGAGAGGTCGATGCCGGTCTCGCGGCGGAACTCGCCGCAGATGTAGTCCACCATGGTATTGTCCATGTCGGTGCCGCCGAGCTTGGTGTCTCCGGAGGTGGAGAGCACCTCGAACACCCCGCCCCCGAACTCCATGATGGTCACATCGAGCGTGCCGCCGCCCAGGTCGAACACCATGATCTTCTCGTCCTTGCCCTTCCGGTCCAGCCCGTAGGCCAAGCAGGCCGCCGTGGGCTCGTTGATGATGCGCACCACCTCGAGGCCGGCGATCATGCCGGCGTCCTTGGTGGCCTGCCGCTGGTTGTCGTTGAAGTAGGCGGGCACGGTGATCACGGCCTTCTCCACCTTGTCGCCCAGGAACCCCTCGGCGTCCTGCTTCACCTTCTGGAGCACGAACGCGGAGAGCTGCTGGGGCGTGTACTCCTTGTCCAGGAGCTTGATCGTGACGTGCTCGCCCATCTTGCGCTTGAACGCGGTGGCGGTCCCGTCCGGGTTCGCCACGGCCTGCCGGCGCGCGGGCTCGCCCACGATGCGCTGCCCGTCCTTCGTGAACGCCACGTACGACGGGAAGGCCTTCCCCGCGACGCTGGCCCCCTCCGCCGACGGGATGATGGTGGGCTTGCCGCCCTCCATGACCGCCGCCGCCGTGTTGGACGTCCCCAAGTCGATGCCGATTATCTTGCTCATGATACCCTCCGTGTTCCTTTGAAAATCAAGCCTTCTTGACCGGCACCGCGATGCGGACCTTGGCGGGGCGCAGCGTCTGGTCGTCGATCAGGTAGCCGCGCTGGATCTCGTCCACCACGCCCCCCTCCGGGACCTCGTCCGTCTCCACCTGGCCCAGCACCTCGTGCCGGTTGAAATCGTAGGGCTTGCCCACCGTCTCGATCACCGTAACGCCCTCGCCCTTGAAGAGCTTGGTGAACTCGCCGAAGATCATCTCCAGCCCGCGCATCATCTCGGCGACCGCCGGTTCCCGGTCCTCATCCTCCGACTGCTCGGTCTGCAGCACCACCTGCTGATGCGCCGAGAGCAAGACGTCGTAGAGCGGGAGCAGCCGCTCCAGCAGCTCGCGCTTCCCGTGCCGGATGAGGGCGGGCTTCTCGCGGTCCACCCGCTTGCGGTAGTTCTCAAAATCCGCCTTGAGCCTCAGGAGCTGGTCGAAGAGGCTCTTGCTCTCGGCCGCGGCGGCGTCCGCGGGAGCCGCGGCGGCGGTCTCCTCGGAAACCGGCTCCACAGGAGCCCCGTCGCCCCCCTCCAGCTCGGGTCTCGGGTCGCTATTTTTCTGCATCGGAGCCCGCTTCACCCGCTTCCCAAGTCTCGAGCGTGCGGCTGACCGCGCGCCCGATGTGGTCCACCAAGGAGATCATCCGGGAATATTCCATGCGCTTGTCGCCCAGGATGCCCAGCACCCCCACGGGGCGGTCGCCCACGTGATAGGTGGTCGTGATCAGGCTCAGATTGCGGAGCTCGGGCAGGGAGTTCTCCATCCCGATGCGGACCCGCACCGGACTGCGGTCGCCGGCGAGCTCGGTCCCGACGAAATCCTTCATCTCCTGCTGGAGCACGTCGGTCAGGGCCCGGCGGTCCTCCAGGACCCGCATGAGCGACTGGATCTGAGACCAGTCCCCCAGCTGCTCGGCGCCCTCCATCAGGCGGGTCGTCCCGTCCAGGTACAGCTCCTCGGTCGTCTCCATCGCGTCGATCTCATGGAGGAGCTGGCCCGCGAGCTCCTGGAGCTCGGCGACCTCCCCCTCCGCCCGGTCGATGCGCGCGAGCAGGGCGTCGTGCACCTCCGGGAGAGTGCTGCCCGCGATATGGTCGTTGAGGAAGCGGTTCAGCGAGTTCAGGCGCTCCGAGGACGCGTCCCGCCGCAGGCGGATGGGCCAATGCCGCACCAGCCCGGTCTGCGTCACGACGATGGCCAGGAGCCGCTTGGGACCCAGGGGGATCAGCTCGATGCGCTTGAGCCGCTGCCCCTCCACCTCGGGGGAGAGGACCAATCCGGTCTTATGGGAGACGTGCGAGAGGAGCGTGGAGGTGTGGGACAGGAGCTGGTCGAGCTCCTCCAGACGGCTCGAATATTGCTGCTCGATGCGGGCCTTCTCGTTGGACGCCAGGCGCTGCATGTCCTGCAGATAGTCCACGTAGAACCGATAGCCCCGGTCGGTCGGGACCCGGCCGGACGAGGTGTGGACCTGCGCGAGGAAGCCCTCGTCCTCCAGTTCCTTGAGGATGCTGCGGATCGTGGCGCTGGAAAGGTCGAGCCCCGCTTCCTCGGCCACGGTGGAAGAGGCGATGGGCCGGGAGGTCTTGATGAAGTTGTGGATGACCCACTGCAGGACCTTCCGCTTGCGGGCGACGGCGACGTCGGGCTTGAGTTGGCGCATGGGATTTAAATTAGCAATCGGAAGCGTTGACTGCCAACATTATATCCCAACCCCCAACCGCTGTCAACCGGACCCGGCGCGGCCCTGCGCGTCCGATTCGCGGAGACGGCGCTACTTCGCCTTGGCCTTGATCTCTTTGGCGCTCGCGATCACCTCGTCGATGAGGCCGTACGCCTTGGCCTCCTCGGCGGATAGGTAGAAGTTCCGTTCGCAGTCCCGGGTGACCTTCTCGACCGTCTGGCCCGTGTGGCGGGCGATGATCTCGTTGAGTATCTGCTTGGTCAAGGTCATCTCCTTGGCTTCCACCTCGATGTCGGTGGCCTGCCCCGAGATGCCGTGCCCGCCGATGAGCGGCTGATGGATCATGATCCGGGCCTGCGGCAGGGCGAAGCGGCGCCCCTTGGTGCCCGCGGTGAGGAGTACCGCGCCGAAGGACATGGCCATACCGATGCAGATGGTGGTGATCGGGGCCTTGATGTACTGGATGGTGTCGTAGACCGCCAGGCCCGCGGTGACCATGCCGCCGGGGGAGTTGATGTAAAGATTGATGTCCTTGGTCGAGTCCTCCGAGTCCAGATAGAGGAGCTGGGCGATCAGCACGTTCGCGGAATCGGTGGTGACCTCGCCCTCGTAACCGCCTACGAAGATGATCCGGTCCTTGAGCAGGCGGGAGTAGATGTCGTACCCTACGACGGCCGATTGGTTGGAACGCTCGATGACCTGCGGGATTAGCATAGGCATAATGTATTCTTTATAACATTTTTCCCGACCCCGAGTGAAAGACCGAACCTACATCTTCTTCATCGCGACCTACTTCGCGCAAGGCATGATCGGCATCGCCTATGTGCCGATCTCCTACCTGCTCAAGGACGGGCTCGGCCTCTCCGCCTCGCAGAGCGCCGCGTTCATCGTCTGGATGACCCTGCCCTTCCTGCTCAAGCCTCTCCTGGGCACGATCACCGACGGACTCCCCCTGGCCGGCAGGCGGCGGGTCCCGTACCTGCTGGTCTCCGCCCTGGCGACCAGCGCGGGCTGGCTGGCCCTGGCGGCCCTGCCCGGCTACTCCTATCTGCCGACCCTGCTCCTGCTCACCGCGGTCAACGTCGGCATCGCGTTCGCCGACGTGCTCTGCGACGGCGTGATGGTGGAGCGCGGCAAGCGGTTCGACAAGACGGGGGCGTACCAGGCCGCGCAGATCGGCACGCTCTACGCCACCATCCTCGCGACCGGTGCGGGCGGAGGCTGGCTGGCCGAGCACGCCTCCTACCGGACCGTGTTCGCGCTCACGGCGGCCTTCCCGCTCCTGATTTTCGCGTCCACCTTCACGGTGCAGGAGGCCCCCTCCGCGCCGACGGCCCGGCAGGCGCGGCTCCTGCTCGACGGGCTGAAGGGGATACTGACCAGCCGGCCCTTCTGGGCCTCGTGCCTGCTCGTCCTCCTCTTCAGCTTCAACCCGTTCCAGGGCACGGCCTTCTTCTACTACCAGACCGACGCCCTGGGGTTCTCCAAGGTCCTGGTCGGCTCCCTGGCTTCCATCGGCGGCGCGGCGGGAGCGGCTGGCGCGGTCCTATTCTGGAAGTTCTATAATCGGGACGCGGCGGTCCGGGGCCGGGCGGTCCGGCTGGATACGCCGACGCTCATCCGGTGGAGCATCGCGGCGAACGTGCCGCTCACCCTGCTCTACTGGGGCTATCGGGGCGCGGTATCGGCAGTGCTGCTGACCGCCGTCCTGGGGATCGCGAACGTGGCCATGCGTCTGAGCCTGATGGACCTCGCGGCGAAAGCCTGCCCGGAACACGGGGAGGCCACGACGTTCGCCCTCTACATGAGCGTGTTCAACCTGGCCGCCTGGTCCTCCAACCTGCTGGGGGCGCGCCTGTACGACCTCCTGCATGGCGGGGCCCTCGGCCCCCACGGAGCCATGGCGCTCTTGATCTCCCTCAGCGCCGTCTGCACGGCCGCCTGCTGGCCGCTCCTGCGCTGGATACCCGTACCCGCCGTCCGATGAACAACGCCCCCTGTCTCCGGGAGAAGCGCGCCGGAGTGGTCCTGCCGCTGTCCGCCCTGCGTTCCGGCTCGGACGCGGGGGTCGGGGACACGGCCGCCCTCGTCCCCTTCTTCGACTGGATGCGCTCGGCCGGCCTCTCCGTCCTGCAGCTCCTGCCCCTGCACGACCTCGGCCCGTCGGACAGCTGCCCCTACACCGCGCTCAGCGCCTTCGCGCTGGACTCCGCCTTCATCTCGCTCGGCGACGTCCCCGAGATCCAGGACTCGCCGTCCCTGCGCCGGGCGGCGCAGGCGGCCCTGCGCGGCGAGCCTGCGCTCCGGCTGCGCCGCGCCCGCCGCGTCCCGTTCGCCGAAGCCCGCCGGTTCAAGTGGACGCTCCTCGAGAAAGCCTGCGCGGCGTTCGAGCGCCGCCACCTGGGGCGGAACTCCCACCGGGCCGACGCCTTCGCGGCGTTCTGCCGGCGGCACCGCTCCTGGCTGGAGGACTACGCGCTCTTCCGGGCCCTGAAGGAGGAGCACTCCTGGTCCTCCTGGCGGCAATGGCCCCGCGCGCTCCAGGACCGCGAACCCGCGGCCCTGGATGCGGCGCGCCGGCGCCTGGCCGGCCGCATCCGGTTCCACCAATACCTGCAATGGAACCTCTTCGCGCAGTGGGACCGGGTCCGGCGAGCCGCGGCGGAACGCGGCATCCTCCTGTTCGGGGACATCCCCTTCGGCCTGAGCGTCGAGAGCGCCGACGTATGGTCCCACGCGGACCTCTTCGATTTCTCCGTGTCCATGGGCGCCCCGCCGGACCAGTACAGCGTCACCGGGCAGGCCTGGGGCCTGCCGGCCTACCGCTGGGAGGTCATGGAGGAAGGCGGCCATCTCTGGTGGCGGGAGCGCCTGCGCCACACCCGGGACCTCTACGACATCTTCCGCATCGACCATGCGGTCGGCTTCTTCCGGACTTGGCTGGTCCGGCCCAAGGCCGAGGAGAGCGCGTTCGACATCGTCGGACGCGAGCAGCAGTGGGCGCGCGGCCGCCGCTTCTTCACCTTGGCGCTGGAGGAGGGCCGCCCCGCCGGCGTGGCGGCCGAGGACCTCGGCCTCATCCCCGATTTCATGAAGGAGACGCTCGAGGAACTGGGCATCCCGGGCTACAAGGTCACCCGCTGGCAGGACACCGAGGACGGCTATCTGAACCCCCGCAACTTCCCGCGGGTATCGGTGGCGACCACCGGCAACCACGACACCTCGTCCTTGGCCGCCTGGTGGGCCGAGATCCCGCAGGAGGCCCGCGACGATTATTGGGAGATGGTCCGGGGGAAGGCGGAGACCGCCCCGCGCTTCTCCCACGCGGTGCAGATGCGCATACTGCGCAATCTCTATGAAGCCGGCTCCGCGCTGGCCCTGGTGTCCTTCCAGGACCTCTTCGGCTCGCGGGCGCGGGTCAACATCCCGGGGACCATCACCAACCGCAACTGGACCTACCGCATGCCCTGGCCGGTCGAAGACCTGCTCCGGGCGCCGCGCTCGCGGCGGGCCACGACCGCGGCGCGCCGCCTCGCCGTGCTCGGCGGGCGCCTCCCCGCCGAACCCGGGCCGATCCCCCCGACATAGCCGGCGACCTTCTCCCGGAACGCCGGCACGCCGATCCAAGCCCGGCTCCCGCAGATCCGGCATTCCGGCCGCAGGCGCCCCGCCAGGAGGCTGCTCCGGTACGCGCGCAGGGGCGCGCCTTCCAGGATCTCGCCGAGAGGAGCCTCCTCCAGGGAGCCGAAGCTCCGCAGGGAGAAGCAGCAGACGCGCACGCTGCCGTCCTGGACGATCATGGCCTCGCGCCAGGGCGCCAGGCAATCCCGGGTGCGGCGCCCCGGGGGCGGCCGGACCTCCGGCCGCGTGGAGCCCGGCAGGCGCGGATCGATCCAATAGGGGATCGCGGCGCGGTCCAGGATGCCCCGGACGCGCGCGAACACCGCGGCGGCCTTCGTCAGCCGGGCCCGATCCAGGGACGCGACCGGCCGCGCCCAATTGGGAGCGGTCCCGGAGTTGAGGTCGGTGAAGAAGAAGCGGTTGACGCGCATCTTCAGGCCGTAGCGGACCAGCTCCTCCAGGGCGAACACGTTGCGGTCCGTGACCACGGCGGTCCAAAAGAGGAAGGGCGGCGTCTCGCCGCGGGCCAGGATGGGAGACCGTATGCGCTGGATGTTGAGGAGCACCATATGGAGGTCTCCCCCCACCCGGAGGCGCCGGAACAGCCCGGGGTCCACGGTGTCGACGCTGACGGTCAGGGACTTGAAGCGGGCCAGGGTCGCGATCTCCCGCTGGGAATAGCCGCGGGAGAGGTTCGTCATGATGTTCAGCTCGAACCCCGCGTCGAGCAGCCGTCCGCAGAGCCCGTCCCAGCCCCGGCGCGCGGTGGTCTCCCCGAGCGCGGACACGGTGACGAGCTGGGCGCCGCGCGCCTGCAGCGCGGCGATGATCCCGTCGAGATGCCGGGCGGGGAGCTCCCCCTGCACGTTGCCGAGCCGGCCGCAATAGACGCAGCGCAGGCCGCAGGCCGAGGTGAAGGAGATGAACGCATGCTCCGTCCGGCCCGAGCGCAGGAGCGCCTCTCCCATGTCCAGCGTGACCCGGAGCTCAGCGCCGGCCCTTGCCTCCCTTGCGCTGCAGCTTCTCGCCTTGCCGCTCCATCCGCTCGCCGTGACGCTCGATGCGCTCGGCCTGGCGTTCCATCTTCTCCGAGCGGCGCTCGAGCTTGTCCGCGGCTTTGTCGCGCCCCTTATCCTCGAGCTTCTCGGAGCGGCGCTCCAGGCGCTCGGAGCGCCCCTCGAGCTTTTCCCCGCGGCGCTCGACCTTCTCGCCCCGCTCCTCCCGGCGCTCGCCCTCGGCGCGGCGCGCCCGCGGATGCTCCTGGAGGAACTTCTCCCGCTGTTTGGGGCCGGACTTCTCCCAGCGATTGCCCAGCTCCTCGCGCAGGTCTCCCTGCCCTTCCAGGAACGCGCCCTTCTCTTCGGAAGAGGCGTCCCGCCATTTCTTTTGGAATGACTCTTTGGCGATCTTGGGGTGCTTCTTAAGGAAAGCCGCCCGCTCATCTTCGCTCAGATTCCGCCACTTCTCCTCGGCCTTGGCCTTGAGGTCCGGGCTCTGCTCCAAATAGTCCAACTGGCCCTCCGCGGACAAGTTCTTCCAGGGAGCCTTCCCCGCGTCCAGGTTGGCATGCTCGTAGGCCTGGTCCGCGGGAGCGGAGGACTTCTCCTTCCCCTGGTCCGAAGATTCCGCCTGGACGGCCGCCGCCGCCAGGAACACTCCGAGTGCGAACACCCCGGTCCGGACCGTGATTTGCCGCATGACCCGCCTCCCCTATCCCTGCCGGATAGACCGCCAGTATAAAGCTTCCCCGCGCGCCGAGTCAACGGCGCGACCGGCGCGGCAGGATCGGCTCTTATTGAAACCCGGGGAAAAACCTGCTAAGTTATGCTCCACATGGCCACCTGGGAGAAGATCTGTTCCATCGCCGACATCCCGCAGGGTCAGCGCAAGAGCTTCCCGCTGGGAGCGCTGGACATCCTCGTCGTCAGCGCGGGGAAGCATTTCTACGCCTGCAGCAACGAATGCCCGGTAGGAGGCGAGAGCCTGGAGGACGGCGACCTCCAGGGCCACGTCATGCGCTGCCAAGCGCACTCCTGCCGGACGGACCTCTCCAACGGGAAATGCCTGTCGGAGGCCGACCTCGAGATCGCGATCTTCCCACTCGAGCTCCGTGACGGCTGGATCTGGGTGAAAGCCTAGTGCAGTGAGTTCAACGCTTCTTTACATTTGAAAAGCCGTCATACCGGCGAACGCCGGTAGCCAGACGACAAACCACTGGACCCC
>MGTY01000083.1 GCA_001799695.1 Elusimicrobia bacterium GWA2_69_24 | reverse complement strand
CCTGAAGCACCCCTCCCATGAGAAAACAGAGACGCGTCCAAGAGGTACAGCCCCTGCGCCGCCGCGGCGACGCCATCTTCGTCATCGACCAACTGCTTTTGCCCCGCAAGACCGTCTACCGCCGCTGCGCCACTCCCCGTGAGACCGCGGCCGCGATCCGCGACATGGTCCTGCGCGGCGCCCCGCTCATCGGCTGCGCCGCCGCCTACGGGTACGCGTTCGGCGCCCGGGGAGTGAAGACCGCGTCCCCGGCGGTCCTGCGCAAGCTGGACCGGGATGGAGCCCTGCTTCTGGCCTCCCGGCCGACCGCCGTCAACCTGGCCTGGGCGGTCGCCCGGATGGCGGGGAAAGCCCGGGAACTGCACCGCGCGGGCAGCGGCCGGTTCTACGCGGAATTGCTCGTCGAGGCAGACCGGATCGCCGAGGAGGACGTCTCGGCTAACCGCCGCATGGCGGAGCTCGGGGCGCGGCTCCTCCGGCCCGGTTCCGTGGTCATGACCCTCTGCAACGCGGGGGCCCTGGCGACCACGGGCATCGGCACGGCCCTGGGAGTGGTCCGCCGCGCCTACCGGCTGGGCCGGGTGAAGCACGTCTACCCCTGCGAGACCCGCCCCTACCTTCAGGGCAGCCGGTTGACCCTCTGGGAGCTGATGCGGGAGGGCATCCCCGCCACGCTCATCACCGACAGCATGGCGGCCCATATCATGAAGACGGAGCGCATCGATGCCGTCTTCGTGGGAGCCGACCGCATCGCGGCGGACGCGGACGTGGCCAACAAGATCGGCACCTACGGCCTGGCCATCCTGGCCCGGGCGCACGGCGTCTCATTCTACGTCGTCGCCCC
The DNA here is from genome assembly GCA_001799695.1 of Elusimicrobia bacterium GWA2_69_24. Lineage (GTDB taxonomy): Bacteria > Elusimicrobiota > Elusimicrobia > UBA1565 > UBA1565 > UBA10166. The sequence continues at coordinate 23,520 of MGTY01000083.1, read as the reverse complement.
CTCCAGCACCGTGGACCTGTCCCTGCGCTGCGGAGGTGACATCCCCATCGAGGAACGCTCTTCCCGCGAAGTCCTATGGGTGGGGAAGCATCCGATCGCCCCCCGGGGGGCCCGGGCCCGCCATCCCGCCTTCGACGTGACCCCGCACCGTCTCGTCACCGCCATCGTCACCGAGCGGGGGGTCGTCCGGCCGGTGAACGGCGCGGTCCTGCGCCGCGTGCTGGGAAAAGCCCGCTGAGGGCCAGCCGAGCCGGGAATGTGCTATGCTAGACGCATTCGGACGCTTCTTTCGATCCTGACCAGGAGCGTGATCCCATGATCCCACCATACAGCATAGTGTTCGTGACCGCCCCGGACCGCAAGGCCGCGGATACCATTGCCGACGGCCTCATCAACGCGCATCTGGCCGCCTGCGTGAACATCGTCCCCGGACTGTCTTCGGTCTATTGGTGGGAGAAGAAGGTACAGCGCTCCGAGGAGATCCTGCTGATCATCAAGACCCGGACCGCCCTGCTGGCCGAATTGGGCGATTTCGTCAAGAAGAACCACCCTTCCTCCGTTCCGGAAGTGATCTCGGTGCACATCCAGGACGGGTTTAAAGGTTATCTCGATTTCATCGGGGCCAACACCCTCTTCACCAAGCGGAGCCGCGAAGGTCCACGGGCTTGACCCTTGTTCCAGACCACTGTCACCGTCAGCCAGATCCTCGAGGAAACCCCCGAAGTCAAGACGCTCCGTCTCGACCTGCCGGAAGGGTCTGACTTCCGTTTCCGGCCCGGACAATCGGTCCGCCTGGGCCCCGCTGACGCCGCGAACCCGCACCGCCACTACGCCATCGCCTCCTCGCCCCTGGAAGCCAGCTACCTGGAAGTGGCGGTGGAGCGTCCCGGCTCCGGAACGGGCTCCCTCTTCTCGCTCCGGGGCGGGGATCCCCTGGTCCTCAGCGGGCCTTTCGGCTCCTGGAGCTTCCGGGACGAGGACCGTCTCGCGATCCTGATATGCTCCGGAGCCGCGATCGCGCCGCTCCGCTCGATCATCCGCTACGTCCTCGACAAGGGCCTGCCCAGCCGCCTCGCCCTCTTCTACTCCGCCGCCGCCCCGTCCCGGATCGTCTTCCGCAGGGAGCTCGAGCAATTCTCGGCCCGGGGCGTCCTGGTGCATACGACGATCACCGAGCCTTCCTTTCCGGAGGAGGAAGGGCTGTGGGAAGGGCCGACCGGGCCGCTGAAGGCCGCCGCCATCCGGAGAGCGGTCCCCGACTACCTCGATGCCGTCTACTATCTATGCGGCCCGTCCGCCATGCTGACTCGCCTGCGGCCCCAACTGCGCGCCATCGGCGTACCGGACGAATCCGTCCGCGCCGAGACCTGGTGGGAGGCCTGATGGCCCGGGGGCTCATCCTCGCCTCGGCCTCCCCGCAGCGCAAGAAGCTCCTCAAGAGCCTCCGCGTCCCTTTCCGCATCATCCCGGCCGACATCCCCGAGGATTCGGCGCAGAAGCGCCCCCAGCGCCTGACCGTGCAGCTGGCCCTGCGCAAAGCGCGCGCCATCGCGGCCCGGCATCCCAAGGCCCTGGTCCTGGGGGCGGACACGGTGGTCGTCTGCCGCGGGGTGATCCTGGGCAAGCCCCGGGACCGCAAGGAGAGCTCGGACATCCTCCAGGCCCTCAACGGCCGATGGCACCGGGTCTACACCGGGGTGGCGCTCATCGACGGGGCCACCAAGAAGGTCTGGCGGGCGGTGGTGACCAGCCGGGTCAAGGCCCGCCGCCTGCGCCCCGAGGACCTCCAGCGCTTCGTCGGCCGCCACATGGACAAGGCCGGCGCCTACGCGGTCCAGGACCACGGCGACCCCTTCATCGAGCGCATCGAGGGCCCGGTGGACAACGTCATCGGCCTCCCCATGACCTGCGTCCGGGACCTCCTGCGCCGCGCCTGCCGGAGCCGCGCCAAGCCCACGGAGGGACGCTGACCCCCTTCCGGACCGCCGTCTGCCTGCGCGTCGGGAACATCCTCCTGTACTTCCTGCTCGTCTGGCGCCTGCAGACCGGAGGACGCCTCATCTCCCTGGCGCTGCCGGCCCTGGCGGTGTTGGCCTACGGCGCGGCCAACGGGGCGGCCGCCTTCTTCCGGCGCGAGGCGCGGGGGGGATTCGAGGCGGGTCTCCTCACCGCCGACATCGTGTTCCTCGGCTGGATCACCTACTGGAGCGCCTCCGGAGAGTCCCACCTCGCCCTGGCCTTCGCCCTGCCCCTGACCCTCGCGGTGCTCCGCCTGGAGACGGCGGCGGCGTCCGGGACGACCGTACTCACCCTGTCGTCCTTGCTCCTGGCCTCGCGCTGGCATGGGAGCGTGGACCCCGCGGACCTCGGGTACCGGCTCGCGGTCCTGACCGCGCTCAGTTGGGGGCTCGGCCTGACGGCCCGTTCCGCCTCGCGTTCCCGCACCGAGGAGGTCCAGACCAAGAGCGCGCTCCACCGGAGCATGATCTTCCACGAGTTCCTCAGCCACGTCCTGTTCCAGATGCGCGAATACCTCACCTCCATCACCACCGTCAGCACCCATCTGGCGGCCACGGCGCCGGAAGGGCAGGTGAAGGACCTGTCGGGAAAGCTCGCCCGGATGATCGGGGAGCTCAACGGCAAGATCAAGCGGATGTTCGAGACGGTCGAATCGCACTCGACCACGCGCCGCCCGCCGCAGCCGGCCCAGCTCGGGTTCTCGCTCGGCGAGCTCCTGCATGAGAGCCTGGACCTCGCCCGCGCCGCCTATCCCATCCCGGAGCTGCATCCCCGGGTCTGGTGCGACCCCCAGATCGGGCCCCTCCAGGGGGACCGGCGGCTCCTGCTCGCCGTCTTCGCGACGGTGATCGAAAACTCGCTGGAGTCCTTCCTGCTCCGCCAGAAGGTGGGTGACCTGAACATCTCCGCGCGCAAGCTGGGGGAGCTGGCCCAGGTCGAGATCGTCGACGACGCGGGGGGGATGCTGCCCGGGGACCTCGAGCGCGCCTTTCAGCCGCTCTTCACCACCAAGGCCGCGACCGGGCACGTGGGCCTGGGGCTGTCCATGTCGCGCCGCATAATCGAGCGCTACGGGGGCACCCTCTCTTTGCGCAGCGAGAAGGGCCGCGCCATGGTGCGCGTCGAGATCCCGCTCTCGCCCACGCTGCCGCGCATCCGCACCGAAGAATCCACCTGGGCCGGCCGCCGGCCCCAGTCGCTTCATTAGCCGCCTATCGTTCCGCCTCCCCACCTACGCCCAGAAGCGGTATAATCGCTGACATGCGGAGACTCAAGTGCCCGAAATAAGCCGTTTCCTTGGGATCGTCATCGCCATGTTCTACGACGACCACAACCCTCCGCATTTCCATGCGCGGTATGGGGGGAACAAGGCCGCGATCGTCATCCGGGATTTCAGCGTCATGGATGGGAGCTTGCCTCCGAGAGTCATGGGACTGGTGATGGAATGGGCCGCGATCCATCGCGCCGAGCTGGAGCGCGATTGGGAGAACGCGAAAGCGCGGCAGCCCCTGGTGCCCATCGCTCCGCTGGAGTGAACCACTTATGCAGGACGTAGTCGAAGTTAAGCACGTGCAAGGGTATCTTCTGGAGCTGGCCTTCGAGGATGGGAAGAGGGGCGTTGTGGACTTGGCCAAATACGCCAGTCTGGGCGGGGTGTTCGAGTCCCTGAGGAACCCCAGCTACTTCGGACGCGCTTACCTGAACAGGGACCTCGGTACGGTCTGCTGGCCCGATGGGCAGGACATCGCCCCCGAGACGCTCTACGACATGATCCCCGGCGGCGCCGAGCCACGCTGACCAAGCCCGGCCATCCCCCCCGCATCCGCACCGAACACTCCACCTGGGCCGCCCGCTGCCGGCGAATTGCTGTCCCGCAACTCACATTCATTGCAAGAATCACAAACCTGTCCCAAGTGTCTTGGGACTTGCTTAAATGCCTTTATGGACTCCGTGGGTCTCGCAAGAAATCTTCGCCCACTCCTTACCCTCACAGTCATCCTTGGAGGCAGTGCCATACTGACCGGCTGCACGACGATTTATTTGAATCATGCTTCTAGGCTTCCAGAATTCCTGGTTTGCAGCGTTGATAGGGTCTTAGCTGACGATGTCCGAGTCTATGTGGAATACACATGTTTCTCTCAATGGTCAAAAAGCAAGAGCGTTTCGGAGAGGACTACGCACGCGGGATCGAGTAACGATAGGAGCCGTTTCCAGAACCCAAAAAGGCGCAAACTCCGGGTGAATATCGCAGATATTTTCACGTCGACCGCCGGAGCAAGACACAACGAATCGGCACGTGAACCCACCGCTCTCGGGGATATGACCGGAGAGAGTCTGACACCCAAACACATCATGTCCCGGGGAGGTCGGTTCTCGAAGAGCACCCTTAAGGACGCTCGACAGCTCGTACCTCCCGGGGAACCATCAAAGCCGGGATTTTGTGTAGATGCCGAATTACGGGATTCAGGGGGGCATGAATGGATTCTCCTATCCGACAAGTGCAAACCACTCGCCCGAAGTTTCCGTCTTACTGTCCCGGAATACCTTGGTCAGCGGGGCCGCGAATGGTGGCAATATCCTCTCCTGGTCTTCTACCCGGTGACTGTAATTTTTGATGCCGTTACCTTGCCGATTCAGTTGATTGTGATTAACAACTATTTTAAGACGCACGGGGAATAATCCCGAATCGCGACACCTCACCGCCCGAAGGACGTCGGCCGCCATAGCCTGAAGTCGAAACAATAATCGCTTGCGAGGGGGGGGAATTACGGGTATCCTATCGCGCATGGAACCGCTGCTGCCGCCGGGGACAGCGCCGTTCGGTCCGCCGGGTAAGCCTCGCCCTCAGCCGCAGCGGGACGCGCCCCCGCCCGAACCCGTCCCCTGCGATCCGCCGACCCTCATGGCTTCCATGGAAGCCGGCCTGCGCGTCCTGTTCCAGCCCAAGGAAGTCTATCAGAAGTTCTCCCTCATGCCCTGCCCCGGCTGGGGGGAACTGGTCCTCAACGTGCTGTTCTGGTCCGGCTGCGGCCTGCTCCTCGCCTTTGCCGCGGCCCTGAACGGGTCCTCCATCAACCTGGGTCCCGTCGCGATGCTGCTCTTCCTGGCCGGGGGGCTGCTGCTGGTCGTCCCGGTCTCTTTCCTGCTGGCCGGCCTGCTCCACATACTGGCCCTCATGTCCGGGGGCAAGCAGGGCTTCGGGCGCAGTTATCAGTCCGTCTCCTTGCTCGGCTCCCTGGCCCCGGCCAGCGCGCTGCTCCTCTGCCTGCCCATCCCCTTCGCCTGGGTGGTCCCGACCCTGCTGGGGACCTACGCCGCGATCAAGGCCGTGGACACCATGCACGACGCCCCGGAGGGACCGGCCCTCGCCATCGTCGGGATCTGCGGCGGCGTGGTCCTCGTCGGGCAGCTGCTCTTCATGCAGAACCTCAAGCGCCTGCAGTATCAGATGGAGACCTGGGCCACGCTCTACTCCGCGGCCGGAAAACTGACCGAGGAGCTGGCCTCGCATCCCCTGACCGCCCCCCTGAGTTCGCCGATGAGCGCGAGGATGGATTCCCCGGAATCCTCCTTCCCCATGGTGGAGTCGGAGGCAGCGCCCGGACAGCCCCGGCAGGAGGGTTCGCCCCTGCCCTCGTCCTTGGACATGCTGCGCAGCAATTTCAGCGGCGAGCAGAGCGCCCGGGCCCAGCAAGGCCCCTCCCCCGAGCAGATGCAGCAGATGATGGAGATGGGCTCGCGGCTCGGCGGCATGGCCAACGACGCCTTCGCGAAGAACCCGAAACTGCTGGAAAGCATGCCGCCCCAGCAGCGCGCCATGATCCGCCAGCTCCTGGGGCAGGTGAACAAGTACACCGGGTCGCGCACCGGCAAAGGCGGGCAGATGTCCGACCAGGAGATGGTCCAGGGCCTCCAGCAGTACCTGAAAGGGATGGGGAACATGGACCTGAGCGCCCTCCAGAACATGAAGAACCTGCCCAACACCCAGAAGACCCCCCGCCGGAAAGCCCCGGCCCCGGAAGCCCCGGCCCCGAACTCCGCCCTGGGCGCGGAAGAGTGAAGCGATGGCCGGCCTACCGCCCTGGCTGAAGGTCCGCGTCGCGTCCGGCAGCGCTCCAGGGAAGGTCCGGCGGCAGCTCGACGACGGCGGCCTGCATACGGTCTGCGAGGAAGCGCGCTGCCCCAACCGGGCGGGCTGCTGGGGCTGCGGGACGGCCACCTTCATGGTCCTCGGAGACTCCTGCACGCGTACCTGCCGGTTCTGCGCCGTCCCGGGCGCCCGCAGGCCGGCGGCCCCTGACCCCGCCGAGCCTGAGCGGCTGGCGCGCTCCGTGGCGGAACTCGGCCTGAGCTACGCCGTGCTGACCACGGTCTGCCGCGACGACCTGCCCGACCAGGGGGCGGGGCACATCGCGGCCTGCGTGCGCGCCATACGGAGGGCGGCCCCCGGGACCGGGATCGAATGCCTCATCCAGGATTTCCGCGGGGACGAGGGCTGCCTGAAGATCGTCGCCAGCGCGGCTCCGGACGTCCTCGGGCACAATCTGGAGACCGTGGAGCGCCTGACCCCGTCGGTCCGCGACCCCCGGGCCGGGTACCGGGCTTCCTTGGAGGTGCTGGCCGCCTGCACCCGTCTCGCGCCCGGGATCCCCGCCAAATCGTCTCTCATGCTGGGGCTGGGAGAGACGGAAGCGGAGGCGGCCGACGCCCTGCGCGACCTCCGCGCCGCGGGGGTCGGCATCGTGACCTTGGGGCAGTACCTGCGCCCCTCCCGCTCCCCGCGCCACCTCCCGGTGGCGGAATACGTCACCCCCGAACGCTTCGAGCGCTGGCGGACCTTCGCTTTGGACCTCGGCTTCAGCCGCGTCGCCTCCGGCCCCCTCGTGCGGAGCTCCTATCGCGCGGGCGAACTCCTGCGCCGGCCGGCTGAAGGACGGGCGGCATGAGCGGCTATCGCGTGTTCAAGCGGATCGGGTTCTGCTACGGCCACCGCCTGCTCCGCTACCGGGGAAAATGCCGTCATCTGCACGGGCACAACGCCGTCCTCGATGTCGAAGTGGCGGCTCCCGGCCTGGACCGGCTGGGGATGGTCATGGATTTCTCGCTCATCCGGGACAAGGTGAAGACCTGGGTGGACCGGACCTTGGACCACAAGACGATCCTCGCCGAGGATGACCCCCTGGTCCCGGTCCTGCGCCGGCTGGGGGAGCCGATCGTGACCATGAAAGGCAATCCCACCGCGGAGACCATCGCCCGCCTGGTCTATGACCGCTGCCGGAGGCTCGGGCTGCCCGTGAGCGCGGTCCGCCTCTGGGAATCCGACACCTCCTGCGCAGAGTATCGCGGGGAAATACCAACCTGAACCCCCATCCCAGCCTTCCCCCGCAAGGGGGGAAGGAGACCGGCAAGACCTCCGCCTCCCTGAAATTTCTATAATCCCGCATCATGGAAGAACAGCGCACGAAGGTCGCCATCATCGGCTCCGGTCCGGCCGGCTACACCGCGGGCATCTACGCGGCACGCGCGGAACTGGCGCCCGTGCTCCTGGGCGGAGTGGCCATGGGCGGCCAGCTCATGATCACGACCGACGTGGAGAACTACCCGGGCTTCGCGGACCCCGTCGCCGGGCCGGAGCTCATGGAACGCATGGCCGGCCAGTGCAAGCGCCTGGGCGTGCAGGTTATCCAGGAGATCGTCTCCAAGGCGGACCTGTCCGAGCGCCCGTTCCGGCTCGAGACCACGGAGGGACGGGTGGTCCTGGCCGAGTCTGTGGTCATCGCCACGGGGGCCGACGCGCGCTGGCTCGGGCTGCCCTCGGAAACGCGCCTGCGGGGCAAGGGCGTCTCAGCCTGCGCCACCTGCGACGGGTTCTTCTTCCGGGGCCAGGAGGTCGTGGTCTCGGGAGGAGGGGACACGGCCATGGAGGAGAGCCTCTTCCTCACGCATTTCGCCACCCAGGTCACCGTGGTCCACCGGCGGGACAAGCTCCGCGCCTCCAAGGTCATGCAGGAGCGCGCCTTCAAGAACCCCAAGATCGCCTTCGCCTGGAACAGCGTGGTTTCCGAGATCCTGGGATACGACAAGGTCTCCGGAGTCCGCCTGCGCGACGTCGAGTCCGGGGCGACCCGGGATCTCCCCTGCCAGGGCTTCTTCGTCGCCATCGGACACGTCCCCAACACCGGGATCTTCAAGGGGCAGCTCGACATGGATCCGGCGGGCTACCTCGTGACCGACGAACGGACCCGCACGAAGGTACCGGGGGTGTTCGCGGCCGGGGACGCCGCGGACGCTCGCTATCGCCAGGCGGTCACCGCGGCCGGGACCGGCTGCATGGCCGCGCTCGAGGCGGAACGGTTCCTCGCCGAACTGGGATCAGAGAAGCCCTAACCCCTTCAATTCCACCGCCAGCTTCTGCTGGGCGGACACGAAGCGGCGCCAGCCCTCCAGCCGCTTCTCCGCGCTCGCCGCGTCCACCTTCGCCTCGAAGGTACGGTCCAACGCGATTCGGCGGATGGAGGAGGACCAGGAGACCCCGGCCTCCTCGGCCGCCAGGGTGGCCACGCCCATGGCCGTGGCTTCCTGTTCCTTGAGGCGCGCGATGCTCTGCTGGAGGAGGTCCGCCTGGACCTGGAGCAGGGACTCGATCCGGGCCAACCCGCCGGAGGCCCGCAGCTCCCGGACCTCCAGGCCCGCGCTCCGGATCGGGACCACGATGTCGGAGATGAGGTAGGCGATGGATTCGACGACGGCCCGGACGACGTCCTCCCGGGTGCTGTGCCGGTTGAGCCCCCAGAGCACCGTGGGGGTGAGCGGGTCCCAGCGCGGGGCGCCCAGCCCGCCCAGGGCCTGGAGCGCGAAGAGCCGGTTCTTCGACTTGCGGCAGGCCCGGTCCGCGCCGCGAGCGTCGCCCAGGAGCTTCAGGTTCTCGTGCAGCCAGCGCAGGGAAGGTCCCGCCGCGTTGACCGTCCCTTCCAGGAAGTAGCGGCAGGGCCGTCCCGCGCGGCTCCAAGCCACCGAGGTCAGGAGGCCCGGCAGGCTGTGCAGGGACTCGCCGGTATGGAAGAGGAAGAAGGCCCCGGTCCCGTAGTTCAGCACCCCGATGCCCGGTTCGTCGACGCCCTGGCCGAGCGCCGCGGACTGCTGGTCCCCCATGACGGCGAGCACGGGGATGCGGCGCCCCCGGCACTCCACCGTGCCCCAGGCCCCCGCGGTGGTCACGATCTCGGGGAGGCAGGCCCGGGGCACACGGAACTCCTCCAGGAGCCCGTCGTCCCACCCGCCCTGCCGCAGGTTGTAGAGCAGCATGCGCTGGGCCATGGCGGGGTCGGTGCGGAAGCAGCGCCCCCCGCTCAGGCGCCAGAGGATGAAGGAGGAGACGGGACCGATGCGCAGACGCCCCTCGTCGGCCAGGCGCCGGGCCTCCGGCAGGGTTTCGAGCTGATAGCGGATCTTGGGCGCGGAATAATAGGGCACGAGGTAGAGTCCCGTCTTGGCGTGGACCTCTCCCTGATAGCGCAGATCCGACTGCAGGGCGGCGATCCCTTCCGCGGCGCGGCCGTCCTGCCAGGAAGGGGCCCGCCCTACGGGACGGCCCGTCCGGCTGTCCCACATCACGAAGGTCGAGCGTTGGGAGGCGATGCCGAGGCCGATCACGCGGACCTTGGACGGAAGCCGCTGCAGTACGCAATCCAGGGCGCGTTCCGAGGTCCGGGCCAGTTCCACCGGGTCATGCTCCACCCAGCCGGGGCGCGGGAGGAAGGTCCTGACCGGGAACTTGGACCGGGCCAGGACGCGGCCTTTCGAGTCGAAGGCCAGCACCCGGGTGCTGGAACTGCCCTGGTCCAGCGCCAGCACCGCTTCCGCCGCCATCACTCCCCCAGGATCTTGACGACGACGCGCTTGCGGCGCCGCCCGTCGAATTCGGCGTAGAAGACCTGCTCCCACGGGCCGAGGTCCAGCTTGCCCGCGGTGACCGGGAGCATGACCTGATGTCCGGTCAGCGTGCGCTTGAGGTGGGCGTCCCCGTTGTCCTCGCCCGTGCGGTGATGGCGATAGTCGGCGACGGGGGCCAGCTTCTCGGCCCAATCCAGGAAATCCTGCTTGAGCCCGGACTCATCGTCGTTGACCCAGATCCCCGCCGTGATGTGCATGGCGCTCACCAGGCAGAAGCCTTCCCGCACCCCGCTCTTGGCGACCAGCCTCTCGAGCGCGCCGGTGACGTTGATCAGCTCCCGGCGCCCCTTGGTCTCGAACCAGAGGTATTCCGTGAGGGACTTCACACCAGCTTCTTCTCCATGCGCAGGACCTTCCGGATAGGAGCGGTCTCGGTCCCTTCAGCCTTGGCCAGGACCTTGATCTCCGGAACGGCCGAGGCGGGAGCTCCGCCGTCGGAAGGAGCCGTCTCGGGCACGGGCTCCGGGGCGGGCGCGGGGGCGGGCTTGGTCTCGGCCGCCTCCCGGTCCACCACCACGAAGCCGAGGGCTTCCAACATGCCGCGGCCGGCCCGGTAGGAATCCTCTTCGCTCTCCGGCTCGGCGGGATACGCTTCCAGGGTCTTGGCGCCGGCCAGACGGGCCTCCTCAATCAGCAGTTTCACCATGTCCCGCGCATAGCCCCGGCCCCGATGCTCGAAGGGGACGGCGAGGCAGCCGATGGCCCAGACCGATTCGTCGCAGGGGCCCAGGCGGCTGCCCGGGAGCTGCTTGAGCAGGGGGAAGGCGGTCTTGGGCCCGGCGGCGGTCCAGCCGACCACCGCGCCGTCCGCTTCGCGGTAGGCCAGGTAGCCCACGTGGTCGCCGGCCGCGACCCGGGAACGGGTGTGGGCGAGGTTCTCCTCCGGATGGTTCCGGCACCGGTCTTCCCAGCCGGCGTCGTGGCTGGTCCACACGGCGCAGAAGCAGCCGCCGAACTCCTTGCCGGAGAGTATCCTCTCGAAATCGGCGAAGCGGCGCGGATCGAGACGGTTCAACTTGAGGTTCATTCCTCCTCCTTGACTTTGCTGACGCGCAGAGACGTGTGCAGCACTTCCTTCCCCAGCCGCTGGATGCGGTCCTTCAGGTCGAAAGGGGTGTTGACGTCCTTGAGCAGCGTCTGGACCTTGACCATCATCGGCCCCACGACCTGGTCCCAATAGCCGGCCGAGCGGATGATCTCGAGGACCTTCGGCCGCTTCTCGTCGCCGAACTCCCAGACCACGGACTCATGCTTGACCGCCTGATAGTGGGTCCCGAAGGCCTTCACGTAGTTATGCTCGCGCAGGGCCGCGAGGATCTCCGCCTTGACCTTCTCGGCGCGCTCCTCGTCCTTCTCGATCTTCCGGTGGAGTTCGCCGTAGAGGTCGACCAGCTTCGCCAGCCGCTCGTCGTCGCGGGGATGGCCGGCCGCGGGCTGGGCGGCGGGCTGGAACATGTCGTCTCCCAGGCCGGGGGACGGGGGAGCGGCGGTGACGGCGGGGGGGGACTTCTTCGCGTACTGATGCGCCCAGACCGGGCAATGCGGTCGGAAATCGCACCAATTGCACTTCGGTTCGCCGGGATCGGGCTTAAAATCCCGGCCATTGTCGTCAGCCGCGATCGCCTTCTGTATCGCCGTGCCCACGCGGACGATGTTCTCGCGCAGGGAACGGACCTGCTCCTCGGAGTGCGGCCCTGAGGTGACGGGCGTCTGGGAATTGAGGTGGTAGAAGATCAGGCTGTCCGCCTTGAGCCCGAAATCCTGCTCGCAGGCCATCTGATACATGGTCAGCTGGGGATCGGTGGCGGCGCGCTTGCGGGTGATCTCCTTGCCGGTTTTGTAGTCGACGATGGAGAGCCGGTCGCCTGCCACCTTGTCGATTCGGTCGATGAACCCGATGACCTTGATCCCCGAGACCTCGAGATTGAATTGATGCTCCACGGCGAGGGGGCGACGGAAGACGGCCTTGTTCTTCTCGTAATATTCGGTGAGGATCTGACGGCCCTCGGCTTTGTAGTTCTCCTCGCTCTCCGGGCTCTCGTACCCCTTCGTCAGCCAGACCTGCTCATAGGTCTTGAGGAGTTCTTCCAGGCTGGGGAAAAGCAGACCCTGGTCCTTATAGAGGAATTCCAGCGCGGAATGCAGCGACTTGCCGAACGAGAAGAAGGGCTTTTCCTTCTCCGGGAGTTTTTCGATGTACTTGAAATACCACTTCTTCGGACAATCCTCATACAGCTTGATGGAAGAGTGGGACAGGGGGCGCATGGTCACTTGGGATTTTAACAAAAGCGGAAGCCCGCTGCTTGCGGCGCGGCCCGCCGTTATCCCGGAGAGACGGAGAAGGCAGCCAGCTCAGTGTTGGGATTCTCGGAGCCCGGCACGCCCACCGTAGTCTTCACCCGCCCGACCCCGGGGCAGAAGTACTCGTAGACCCAGGACGCGTAGCCCTCGGTGTGGGCCTTGACCTTGAGACAGTCCGGGAAGCTCCCGGCCTTGGTGCGGACGGTCAGACCGTCGGCTGCGATGTCGTAGCGGACCTTCTGCTTGCCGCGTCGGATCTCCCAGGAACGGCCGGCCCGGAACGGGAAGCGGAGGATGGGAGCGCGGTCCGGCGCATCCCCTTCCGACTCCCAGACGCTCCACTCGCTGCGGGAATACCGGCGGCGGTAATCCATGAAGCGCTTCGCCCCGGCGAAGAAAGCCCCGCTTACCTCCGCCCCCGCGGCCCCGGAGGAGGCCTTCACGGCGATCTCCAGGCGCATGTTCTTGCCGCCGCTCTCGGTGTCCACGTAGGTCCAGCGGGACCGGGGCTGGAGGGGGAAGAAATCCGGGCAGGTCATGAGTCCGAGGCGCGACGGCTCGGCCCACGGTCCCTCGGCCCGCGCCGCGGCCTCGAAATAGCGGACCGCTTCGGGACACCTCCCGAGCACTTCCGCGTGCAGGCGGCCCAGCCGGAAGGAGGCTTCGGGGACCCGGGGGTCGGCGGGACGCCTCTCCAGAAAGCGCTCGAAGGCCGCGACCGCCCGCATCTTGTCGCCCGCGTCCTCCAGATGCCGGGCCTGCTTGAAATCCAGGTTCGCCCCGCATCCCAGCCAGGCGAGGGCGAGGAGGGCACGGAGCGGCCGCCGCCAGGCGGGGAGTCCCCATTCAAGCATCCATGAGCCCCCTTTCCCGGAAGCTGAAATAGCGGCATTCGCCCACCACCACGTGGTCGAGGAGCGGTATGCCGAGGATCTTTCCGGCCTCGGACAGCCGGCGGGTGGTCTCCCGGTCTTCCCGGGAAGGCTCCGGATCCCCGGAGGGATGGTTGTGGGCTACGATGATGCCCGCGGCCGCGCAGGACACGGCGGAGCTGAACACCTCCCGCGGGTGGACCAAGGTGGCCGTCAGCGTGCCCACGGAGACGACCTCCTGCTGTATCAGCCGGTTGCAGGCGTCGAGGAAGAGCGCCACGAAATGCTCCTTGCGCAGGCCGCGCAGGGAGCTCAGCTCCCGCCAGACGCTCTCGGGACGGTCCAGGAGCGCGCGCTCCTCGCGGCGCCAGCCCCAGCGGCGCGCCAGCTCCAGCGCGGCGGCGATGGAGGCCGCCCGGACCGGGCCGATGCCCTCCTGCGCCGAAAGCTCGGGCGCCGGGACGCCCGCGAGACTCCCGCCCGGGAAGCGGCGCAGGATGCGGCGGGACAACTCCAGCACGTCGCAGCCGGCGCGACCGGTCCGAAGCAGGACGGCCAGCAGCTCCTCGTCCGCCAGCGCCCGCGGGCCGCGGCTGAGCAGGCGCTCGCGGGGACGGTCCATCCGCGCCAGACGCGGGAAGCTCCGGCGCAGCGGTTCAGCCACGGGGCTTCTCCGCGGCGCCGGGTTTCGGCTTGGGCCACAGGAGTTCCCGCATCCGGATGCGATGGCGCTTCAGGCTCTCCTTCGCCTCCTGCAGGCGCTTCTCGGCCTGGGCCGCGGCCCCGGCATCCGCGCGCTGCCGGGCCCGCTGCAGGGCGTAGCGGGCTCGGCGAATGGCGTTCTGGTCCTGCCGGACAGACTCCTTGAGTACCTGGAATTCCGAAGCCGGGGGGCCCGAGGGAGCGGTCCGGGTGCTCGTCTGCACCGCGGGCGCGGCCGAGACCGCCGTCCCCGTCGAGACCGGCGCCGCGGCGCGGGCGTCGGGAGCCGACTGCAGCGCGAACAGCAGCGCGGTCGCGAGCAGCATCAGCGTCCTCCTCTCCCGGCCAGGGTCTTCGCCGGGACCGCGCGGGCCCCGGCTCCGCGCCGGCGGGGGGAGCCGGACACCGAAGCGGCCACGCGGCGCATGGACTCCAGGCTCTGGGAGCCGATCAATATGAACCGGTCGGCGGCGATCCATTCCAGGATCTTCCCGCTGGGATGGAACGCCAGTTCGGCCCGCCCGTTGCCCAGGTCGACGTTGCGCACCCGGCGCTCCGCCCCCCAGCCCCCGAAATCGAGCCGTACGTGGGCGGGGGCCTGGAACAGGGAAAGGACGTCGATGCCGTCCGAATACCGGTAGTGGAGCAGGGTGGCGCCCTTGTAGGCCAGCAGGTTGACGCTCTCGAAGACGAAGCCGGGGGGGACCCACTCAGGAAGACGCGGCCGCATGGCCGTCGCGCTCGCCGCCTCCTCGAGCCGCAGGTAATCGGGCTTGAGCCGGCTGGCCGCCACCCGCGTGCCGTGGGGGGGCAGGAAATCGAATACCGTGTCCTCCATCCGGGCGGGAGTCTGGAACCGGAGGAAGCGCACGTCGGAAAGCCGCCGGCCGTCGTTGGCGAAGGACTCCCGGGACAGCACGACCCCGGAAGCCGCGTCCACGCAGAGCCTCTGGAGGCGGCGCTCCTGGCGCCGGGAGAACATGTCGAGCGCCTGGCAGGGACGGTCGGCGACGCGCTCGGCGCCGGCGGCCTTGAACTCATAGTTCTCGTTCAGGAGCGCGATCTCCTCGTCGGGATCCAGCAGCTTATAGTCCGGGTCGGCCGGCTCGCCCTTCCAGGCGACCCCCTGCCTCCGGTCGAACACCCACTCCACCCGGCCGTTGGACACGATGGTGAACACCACGAAGCCGATCCGGTCCAGGATCTCGCGCCGGTAGCTGGCGGGGGGCTTGAAACGGACCAGTACCTCGCGGGTGGTGCTGCGCCCGCCCTCCAGCATGGAGACCGTCATCTCGCCCTCATAGGCGACCGAGGGGACGGCCAGGCTGCGCTGCAGAAGCTCCCGGGGCGATGGCGAGGGCGCCGCGCGGCCGGGAAGGGAGAGCGCCCCGGCGAGGACGAAGGCCGCCGCGAGGATATTAATAGACACCGCGGCCCTCCGCCGGCCCGGTGACGCTGGCCGCGATCTGGTCCGGCATCTCCGTCAGGATCCTCTCCGTGGGAGCGAGGGGCAGGGTCAAGGCGTACTGGTTATGCGCCGCGACGAGGAGGTCCGCGGGGAGCTCGATGCGCGGGGTCAGCAATCCCTCGTTGCGTCCCCAGAAAAGGAACGCCGCCACCACCGCCGCCCCAATGGAGAATACGGAGGCCGGATGGAGCAGTCCCGCCCGCAGCTCTTCCAGGAAGCGCCGCCAGGCCGCGCGGCCGTCGCCCAACCCCGGTCCGGCTTCCAGCAGGGTCCGCCGCAGGTCCCTGGGCAGGCGCGGAGCGGGCACGCGGCGCAAAGCCAGCTTGGCGGACTCCACGGAGCGCAGGCGCAGGAAGCAGGACTCGCACTCCCGGACGTGCGCCGCCACGACGCGGACCTCCTCCGGGGTGGCCTCGCCGTCGGAGTAGGCGGAGATGACCTCGAAATCAGGGCAGTTCATCCGCGCCCCCCGAGGCGGACGGCGAGCCGGCGCTTGAACGCGATCCGGGCCCGGCTGACGCGGGAACGCACGGTCCCGATCGGAATGTCGAGGACCTTGGATATCTCCTCATAGTTCAGCCCATCCATGTCGCACAACGAGAGGACCACGCGGTGCTCGTAGGAGAGGGCCGCGAGGGTCCGCTGTACCTTTTCGATGGATTCCGACCGCTCCAGAGCGTCGAGGAAGGCCGCTTCGCCGTCCGGCAGAAGGTCGCCGTAAGTGAGGTCCTCTTCCGCGACGCCGGCCGGTCCGGCGTCCAGGGACACTCCGTGGAGCGTCTCGTATTTCTTCCGGGCGTCGAGGAATACGTTGCGCAGGATGCGGAAGAACCACGCGTCCAGGGACCGCGCCGCGTCGTAGCTCCCCCAGCTGCGCAGCACCCGGAAGAAGGCGTCCTGGACCAGGTCCTTGGACTCCTCCACGTTCCCGGAAAGCCGGAAAGCGAACTGAAAAGCCCTGTCCCCATATTCGCGGATTAACCGCTCCAATGCCTCCGAGGCCTGGCCCCCGCTCAATCCGTCCCCCTCAAGTACGAATGACCCATGTAAAAAGTTCCCTGATTCTGGCATTAATTTCGCGGGCCTTCAATCGCTCGGGCCCGGCCTCTGCCGACAAGTACGAACGACCCCCCGGAAGAGTTCCACGGATTCGGGAGTTTTGTTGGTAGAATAGGGCGCATGCGTCCCATCCTTTTCTCGATCGGCCACCTCCATTTCTTCGCGGCGCCGATCTTCGCGGGCTTGAGCGCCCTGCTGGCCGCGGCCTATTTCTGGCGGTTCCGGGAGCGCGCGGGTCTCTCCCGGGAGGACTACTGGAACCTCATGGGGGTCCTCGCGCTCTGCTCCATCGGGGGGGGACTGCTGGACTACCTCCTCCTGTACGGCGGCGGCCCCCTGGCGAACTTGAACTGGTCTTTGCAGCATCGCGACATCCGCGGCGGGTCCTTCTACGGGACGGTGTGGGGCGCGGCGGCCGGGCTGGCGCTCTTCGCCGGGCTCCAGCGCAAGCCGCTCCAGGGCCTGGCCGACCTCCTGGGAGGAGCCTCCGCCATCGGCCTGTCCCTCATGCGCTGGGGCTGCTTCCAGCACGGCTGCTGCTTCGGCAAGCCCACTTTGTCCCGGCTGTCGGTGGTGTTCCGGGACCCCCGCTGCGCGGTGGACCGGGGGGTGCTGAACTTCCCCGTGCACCCGACCCAGGTCTATGAGGCCCTGTTCTGCCTCATCCTCTTCGGCATCCTCCACTTTCACCTCTATGCGAAGCCCCGCCGCAGGCCCGGCGGGGTCTTCATCGCCTTCATCGGCTCCTACTCGGCGTTCCGTTTCTTCCTGGAATTCGTCCGGGGCTCCGACCGCGGCCTCTTCCATCACTTCGGCCTGAGTACGGCGCAATGGTGGTCCCTCGCCTCGCTGGCCGCCGCCTTCGCCCTGCACCGCCTTTGGTCCCGGGATGAAAGCCCGGCCTGAAATCCTCTATCTGGCGGCCCTGGCGGGGCTCATGGCCCTGATCGCGGCGGCGCGCTTCGATCTCGTGGAGCTGGCTTTCCGGACCACGCTGCACGAGTTGGGGAAAGGCGGTGCCGTCCGGATCAAGCTGCTCGCCGAGATCGCCCTCTTCGGAGGGATACTCCTGTTCACCCTCTGGGTCATCCCCAGGAAAGCGGCCCCTCGGCGAGACGCCTGCATCGTCGGCGCGGCGGCCTTGGCCGGCTTCTTCGCCGAAAGCTGGGGCACGGACCTGGGGCTCTGGCGCTACTACACGGGCGAGCGGCCTCCTCTCTGGATCGTCCCGGCCTGGCCCCTGGGCGCCCTGGTCATCGACCGCTGTTCCGACATGACCCGGACCCTGCTGGAGACCTGGCTCGACCCGCGCGCCGTCCGGGCGGCCTGGGGCTTCATGGTCCTCCTCGTGCTGGGCTATTTCGTCGCGTTCTCAGCCCGGTGGCTGACCCACCCGGCCACGCTCATAGTCCTCGCCGGACTGGCCGCGGCCCTGTTCCTCCGTCCGGACCCCTCCCGCGACCTCCCGGTGCTCCTCACCGGAGCCTGCTGCGTGTTCTTCGCGGACCTATGGGGGACCACCAACAACTGCTGGCGCTACCACATCCAGGACGGCAGCCTCCTGACCCTGGCGGGGGGGGTATCCTTCGGAGCGCTCTTCGACTCCGCCGTGGTCCTGCTCTGTTTGAAGGGGGTCGAGGCATATAGGCCTTTTGGCCCTTGCAAAGGCTAGGCCTCGCGCCCACCGTATGGGTGGAACATCGGGGTCCAGGGGAAAATCGCTATGAAGACAAAGCTAGCGCGCGGGCTGTTGGTCCTGTTCGCCATGTCGCTGTTCGGCGCCATGTCGATGTCGATCGCCGGCGACTACAGCGACGGGTACGAGGACGGTTACGACAAGGGCAAGTCCGACGGACTTTCCCAGGGCGATTCGGGGTCGAGCGGCAGCAGCGGCTGCTGCGGCAGCACCAACAACAGCAGCAGCTAGCGGGGGGATATAGGTCTTTTGGCCCTTGCCGGAGCGGGGCCTCGCAAACAATCTATGGTTGGCACGTTGGGGCCGAGGGGAAAAATGCCATGAAGACAATCATCTCGCGAGTGCTGTTGGTGCTCTTCGCCATGTCGCTGTTCGGGGCCATGTCCATGTCGGTCGCTCTAGAGGACGAGGACCAATCGAACACGTATCGGCAGGGGGACATCGACGGTTACGACAAGGGGAAGTCCGACGGACTCTCCCAGTCGGACGATGGATCGACCAGCAGCGGATGCTGCGGCAGCACCAACAGCAGCAGCTAGATCGCCCCTCCCTGAAAAGGGGGTCAGCGCCGGGACGCCGGCTTCCTGGAGGAGGATCCTCCGGAAGTTGCGGCGCCCGGTGCTACTTCTGACATGATGTTCTGCAGGGGCGCCAGGTCGACGCCGGGCGGGATGGCGCCCTGGGTGAGGATCCCCGGGACCTTGGGGGTCATCCATTTCGTGAATTTGCCGATGAAGTCGCCCACGCTCTTGTCCGAGGTGAGGAAGCGCACCATCTCATCGTAGACGGGCTTGGGCGGCGTCTGCTTGACGCCCTCCAAAGACATCTCGACCGCCGCCTTCCACACATCGGGTTTGAGCGCGTACTTGCGGATCATGTCCCGGACCTCGGGCAGGGCCACGGTCTTGCGGGCCCACTCGTAGGCGTCGCGGTCCTTGTTGTACTGCTGTTTCAAGGCCATGTAGCGCGGCAGGGAACCGAAGGCCGCGTCCACCTCGCGCACGACGGCGTATTTTTTGTAGTACTTGGCCCCGATCCGGGACAGGCGCTCCTGCTCTTTGCGGATGGCGGGATCGTATTTCTTGATGAATTCCTTCTCGCCTTCCCGCTTGGCCTCCGCGATGGCCTTGGGGTCCCGGGAGAACATCCCGTCCGTCTCGGCGACGAAGCCGGAAAGGCCCGGGCCTTTGGGGGGGGCGGCTTCCGGCGTCGGCCCGGAGGGGACGACCGGCGCGAGTTCCCGGGTCAAGGGATCGTCCGGCTTGACCTCAGGAGCCTCGGGAAGGTTGAACTCCGAGACCTCGGGCGTCTTGGCCGGAAGCGGCTCTTCGCCCTGGCGCTGGATGTAGACGAAGATGAAGCCCCCGAGGATGGCCAAGGGCAGGAGGGCGAACAGCCAGGCGGAGGAGGATTGTCTCTCTTGATCAGCCATCTGGGTCGTCTATGGCAAGTGTAACAGCCGTAAGCATGCAAGTCAAGACGGTCCCCATGGGAGGCATCGGTCAGGCCCACCGGATCTCGCTCTCCCGAGCGTTCTAACCAAAAGCGCACTGTGCCCGGGCACAGCTCCCCGGCGAATCCACTGACTGAGGCGGTCGGGTTTTGGTACCATGTCTTCCTGGACGGCTTGACGAGACAAGCCCTGCCGGGACCCATGTTCAAACGACTCTTCAAGAATGCTCCGGCTTGGATCGGGGGGGCCGAGACCCCGGCTCCCGTCGCCCTCAGGATCGGGATCCCGCGCATGTTCGCTTACTACATCTATCCCGCGCTCTGGGAGACCTTCTTCAAGGACCTGGGGATGGTCCCGGTCGTCTCGGGGCGCTCCACCATGCAGACCGTCCGGCTCGGGGCCCAGATCTCGGAGACCGAGCACTGCCTCCCCAACAAGCTCTTCGACGCGCATCTAGCGGAGCTGGTGGGCCAGGTCGACCGGGTCTTCGTCCCCCGGGTCCTCTCCACCATCAAGGACCATCTTTCCTGCCCCAAGTTCGGCCCTTTGCCCGACGCCGCGCGGGCGGGCATCGCCCGGGATGCGGTGGTGCTGTCGGTCGACATCGACGAGACCAAGACCCCGCTGGTGGAGACCCTGCACCGGCTCGGCAGGCTCCTGCACACGCCCCGGGACAGGGCCGCGGCCGCCGCGGAGCACGGTCTGAGCGCCATGCGCGCCGCGCACGCCCGGATGGCCGCCCCCCTGGGGCGGAAGGGGGGACCGCGCTTTCTGCTCATCGGCCATCCCTACGTCCTGCACGACGATTTCCTGGCCGGACCCGTGGTGCAGAAACTGGCCCGCATGGAGGCCGAGGTGCACCGGATCTCCTTCGGCGACGAGGCCCCGGCCAAGAGCCACATCCTGTGGAGCACCTCCAACAAGATATTCCATAAGATCAACTCTTTGGCTCCCGGCGAGTACGCCGGGGTGATACAGCTCACGGTGTTCAACTGCGGCTGCGACTCGATGCTCATCGACACCTTCCGCCGGGCCATGAAGGAGAAGGGCGTGCCATACATGCACCTCATGGTGGACGAGCATCTCTCCCAATCCGGGATGGACACGCGGATCGAGGCCTTCCTCGACTCCCTGGCCTGGGCCAGATGACGCAGATCGCCATCCCCAACATCGGCAACTACACCGTGGCCCTGGCCACGGCCGTGGAGTCCTTGGGCATCAAGCCCTGGGCCTCCACCGCCACCACGCCGGAGGCGCTCAAGCTGGGGACCGAGGCGGCCCCCGAGTCGGTGTGCCTGCCGCTCAAGGCCCACCTGGGGCACTTCATCGCCGCCGACCGGGCGGGGGTCGAGTACGCGCTCATGGTCAACAGCGTGGGCACCTGCCGCCTGCGCTACTACCGGCACATGATCGAGCAGATACTCAAGGATCTGGGGCTCAAGATCCGCATCTTCGGCCTGGGATTTGACGGCTTCAAGCCGCCCTTGGTGCGGCACTTCGACCCGGGGCCCATCACCTTCCTCAAGCCCCTGTTCCACGCCGGCGAGCAGATCCGCGCCATAGACGAGATGGAAACCCTGGCCTGGAAGACGCGCCCCATCGAGCTCGCGCACGGCGAGACCACGCGGGTGATGAACAAGCTGCTCCTCGAGCTCAGCCGCTGCCGGACTTTGGCGGAGAGCCGGGCGGTGCGCCGGACGACGGCTTCGCGCTTCGCAACCATCGCCGTGGACCGCAGCAAGAAGCCGCTCAAGGTCGGGCTGGTGGGCGAGGTCTCGTTCTTGCGCGACAAATGCCTCAATAAGAACATCGAGTACCTGCTCGGCGACCAGGGCATCGAGGTGAAGAACTTCTTCTCGCTCGGCGAAGAGCTGCGCAACATCGCCCGCATCGTGCTCCTCAACAAGAACCGGGGCCGCGAGCTCCTCGACATCGCGGACCGCTACCTGCAGACCACGGTGGGCGGGCACGCCCTGGACTCGGTCGCCCATTCCATCCGCTGCGCGGAGCTGGGCTACGACGGGATGGTCCACCTGGCCCCTTGCGGCTGCATGCCCGAGGTCGGGGTCCGGCCCATCCTCAAGCGGGTCAGCCAGGACAAGGACATCCCCATCCTGGAGCTCTCCTTCGACGAGCATACCTGCGACGTGGGCATCACGACGCGCCTGGAAGCCTTCGCCGACGTGCTGCGGGAGCGGCGCCGCAAGCGCGCGGCGGTGGGAGTATCATGAGCGACCCCTGCTTTTTGGGCATCGACGTGGGCTCCATCAGCACCAACCTGGTGGCCATCGCGCCGGGGGGGGAGGTGCTCTGCGAACTCTATCGCCGCGGCGACGGCCACCCCATCGACTCGGTGCAGGCCTGCCTGGCCCAGCTCCAAGAGGAGGCGCCGGGCTTGGCGGTCCGGGGAGTGTGCACGACCGGGAGCGGACGGATGCTGGCCGGGGCCGTGGTCGGGGCCGACGTGGTCAAAAACGAGATCTCGGCCCATGCCCGCGCCACCCTCCATCTCCATCCCGATGTGCGCACCATCTTCGAGATCGGCGGCCAGGACAGCAAGGTCACCGTCGTGCGCGACGGCGCCGTGGTCGACTTCTCCATGAACCTGGTCTGCGCCGCGGGCACGGGGAGCTTCCTGGATTCCCAGGCCCGCCGCTTGAACATCACCATCGAGGAGCTGAGCGCCGGGGCCATGCTTTCCCAGAACCCGACGACCATCGCCGGGCGCTGCACCGTCTTCGCCGAGTCGGACATGATACACAAGCAGCAGGTCGGACACGCCCAGCCCGACATCCTGATGGGGCTCTGCCACGCCCTGGTCCGCAACTACCTGGCCAACGTCTGCGCCGGCAAGGAGCTTAAATCCCCCATCGTGTTCCAGGGCGGGGTGAGCGCGAACCAGGGCATCTGCCGCGCCTTCCGGGAGTCGCTCGGGTGCGACATCATCGTCCCCCGGCACCACATGGTCATGGGGGCCTACGGAGCGGCGCTCATCGCCTCCCGCACCGGGGTCAAGAACACCCGCTACCGCGGGGAGAAGGCCGCGACCCACAAGGTCGTCACCAAGGGCTTCACCTGCGCGGACTGCCCCAACCACTGCGAGATCATCGAGATCCGAGACGGGGAGGAAGTGATCGGCCGGACCGGCGGGCGCTGCGGGAAGTGGGACGGGAACGGAGGCGGGCCCCGCCCTCAGGTGGATCCGGTGCCGGACCTGCTCGAGATGGGCGTCCCCGAACCCTGAAAAACCGGGACTCAAGACTGGCGGGGACGGCGGGGGCATAAAACCACCGGCCCCAATCCCGAGCCTGTTCCAGGCCAGGAAAAAGCTTATATTTTCCCCACTTTTTATCTGGACTGGCCTCTCGCCTGGGCCCGCATCACCAACGGCGAACTGGTGGTAACCGAGACTGCCTCCCCCTGCGGGCATAAAACCACCGACTTCGATGTGCCGAAGTTCAAATCCCGTCGTCCCCTCTCAAGTAGGGCGGGGGTAAAACCACCAGCCCCCGATATGGCGGCGATAGCGTATGCCCAGCCCTGATCCCAAGGCAGGGAATCGCTACCTCACAGTCACCGGCGCTCCCGTCCAAGTCCTCGAGGTCCGCGCGGAGATCCTGGTGCTGCAGGGCCTGGCCTCGGACAATCGGTTCCTGGTGCCGGTCGGCTATCCGTTGGATGCCCCCGGCGGCAAGGCGACGGCCTTCCCGCCGCGCCCGAGCCCCTACAGCCCCTATGCCAAGCCTCGCCGCGGTCGGCCGGAGATCAAGCTCCTGGCCGGGAATATGACCATGCGCGGCATCCTGCGGGAGCTCCGGCGCAAAGCCAGCGCGGCGTCCCGGGGCAAGGATCTGAGGGCCAATGTCCGGGCTCGAATCTACTGGCTGAAGAAGCGGGGCCATGCCGTCCCAGACATTCCCGTCAGATAATTGACATCCTGGGGTCTATAGCCTAGAATCCCAAGAGGCGCATCCTTCAACGCGCTCAGGGGGCAGCA
>MGTY01000082.1:1222-19843 GCA_001799695.1 Elusimicrobia bacterium GWA2_69_24 | reverse complement strand
CGCGCGCGTCGCTCCTGGTCTCGGCTCAAAATCGCGCGGCCAAATTCCGCGACAATTATCCGGTCGGAGCACTAGGGCCCGATCAGCGCGACGCCGCCGGGGCCCGAGAGGCCCGGGGTCTGATCGCGGTTCTGGCGGCTGGCCTCGTCCTGGACCTGGGGCTTGAGGGAATCGTAGAGCGCCTGCGCCGTCAGCGTCCGCGAGGGCCGGCCCGCCGCGGAGCGCAAGCCCTGGAGCAGGTAATAGGTGAATATCCCGTGCCCCGCCTCCTTCATGGTCCCGGTGGTCTCGTCGGGCGCGGTCGCGGTCAGGACGGTCAGCTGCGACGCGCTCGGCGGAGCGGCCGAAACCTGATTGACGAGGGGCCGCGCGCCCTCCGCCAGGACCGAGCGTCCCCCTCCTCCCGAGAAGCATGAGTCGAGCGCCACGATGACCGGCCCGGCTTTGAGCGCGCCGAGGCTCGCATAGAGACGCTTGAGCGGATAGGCGGTGCGGGCCAGGAACTTGGGGTCGCCGTCCACCGGGACTAGAAAGGCGTCGCCCGATTTCGGGTCCGGCGCCCCGTGGCCCGAGAAATAGAAGAACACCCGGCCCGAGGGCTTGGCCATGCGCGGCAGCCAGTCCTCGATATAGGCCTCGAGCTGGCCGCGCGAGGCCTTCGCCCCGAGCAGGACCTTGATGTTGCGCTCGGGGACTCCCAGCGCCGCCAGATGAGCGCGCACGGCCTCGGCGTCCCGCTCCGCGAACTCGGCCTTCGGCAGCTCGTTGGAGTAGGTCTCGACTCCCACGACGAGGGCGAAGTCGTCGGGGCGCGGGGGCAGGCGGAAGTCCGGCCGCTCGACCGGCGGGGGCGCGCTCCGCGCCGCGGCTGGAGGCGGGGCTGCGGGCGGGGCGCTCCGCCGGACGACGGCCTTCGGGGGAGGAGACGGCATCCTGCCGGCGACGGCGGCCTCCAGGATCTCAGCGACCTCGTCCTGGTGCTCCTTCTTGGCCCAATCGAGAGGCGTCTCCTTCCACTTGTTCGCGGCCTTCGGGTCGGCGCCTTTCAGGAGCAGGAGCTTCACGTTGTTGACGGCCCCATGGAGGGTCGCGTGGAAGAGCGGGGTGTTCTCGGAAGAGTCGCGCGCATCGACGTCGGCGCCCCGCTGGATGAGCCATTCTGCCATGTAGGTCTTGCCGGGCCACATGGCGACGTTGCTGAGGATGGACTTGGCGTAGCCGTCGCGCGTCTTCAGGCTGAGGCCCCGTTCGACGGCCAAGACCATGGCCGCCTCATGGCGCGCGGGGTCGCCGCAAAAGTGTCCCTCGGCGATGCGCAGGATGAGCGGGTCGTTCCAGCCCGCGGGATGGGCCTGAGCCTCCCCCGAGTCGAACAGGCGCTTGAGTTCTTCCACGCCGCAGCGGTCGGCGGCCTCGCGGAGCGGGTCATCGGCGGCCAGCGCGGGAAGAGACAAAAGGACGAGCAGCAGGCCCAGCATCCTGCTCAATATAACTCCCGTTCCGAATCCCGTCAAGGGGGAGTCCTGACCCCGATCCTCGGCTAAGCAACTGTGCCCGGGCACAGTTGCCCCGTTGTGCCACCCGCTGATCAGCGCGTGCTGACCAGCCGGACGCATCCTATCTGTGCCGCGCGCCTCCGCCGGGGTTGCCCACCCCCTGGCCGCTGTCGCCGCCGCCGCGCCGGCGCCCCTTATCGCCGCCGGGGCCGCCGCCTTGATTGCCTACGCCCTGCCCGCTGTTGCCGCCGCCGCGATGGTGCCCCATATCGCCGCCGGGGCCGCGCCTTCCGTGCCGCCCGCCCTCACCCTGCAGGCCCTCTCCACGCTCCTCGCGGCGTTCGCCGCGGCGGTCCAGCCGGTCGGACTTGCGCTCCAGCTTGTCCGCGGCCTGGTCTTTGCCGTCGGAACGCCGCCGCTCGGACTTCTCCTCCATCTTGTCGGACCGCTCCTGCATGCGCTCGCCCTGCTCCTCAAGACGCTCGCCGCGCTTCTCGCGCTTGCCCTCAGGCTTCTTCTTCTGCGCCTTGCCGCGGCCCTTGGCCTTGCCGCCTCCCGGGACCGCGGGAGCCGCGCCGTCGCCCGGAGCGCCCGGGTCGGCCGGAATGGTCCCCGAAGCCGGGGACTTCTTATCGTCCTCGGCCTTGTCCTTGTTCTCGCTGGGGGAGTTCGACTTGTCCACCGACGCTGACTTGTCATCCTTTCCAAGGTCTTCGGCCAGCGTCTGCGCAGGCAGCCACGCGCCCAAAGCGAACCCCGCCGCAAGGGACGCGGCCGCTCTCCAGCAGAGCCTCAAACTCTCGATCTTCATACCCAAGACCTCCTTGTCCCCTCACAGATATGGACTCCCGGACCCTCATTTTGGTTTACTCCGAAAAGCGCTGGCACCCGCGAGAATTTCCCATGTTCCCCAAAATCGCATCCTTAAACCTCAGAGGACTTCCGGCGTCCTTATATTAGGCTGGCATCTTGAGCGAACAGGACTTGGACTCTGAGTTGGTCGAACGGGCCCGCCAAGGCGATGCGACGGCCTTCGGCGCCCTGGTCACACGCTACCAGAGGCTCCTGACCAGCCTCGCCTATGGGATCCTCGAAAACCAGGCGCGAACGGAGGATGCGGTGCAGGAAGCCTTCGCGACGGCATGGCGGACGCTGCCGGGATTCCGGGCGGAGGGCCGTTTCCGGAACTGGCTATGCCGCATCGCCGTCAACAAAGCCTGCTCCGCCCTGCGCTGGGGGCGGCTGCGCTCCTGGCTCAGCCTCGACGCGGGACCGGGAGAGGGCTGGGGCGAGACCCTGCGCGACGAGTCCTCCGGCTCGGACCCCGAGAGGGTCCAGTTGGAGGATGAGCGCTCCCGGGCGGTGCGCGAGGCCGTGGCGAGCCTGCCGCTCCAGCAGAGGACCGCGGTGCTGCTCCGCTCCGAAGGGCTCGACGTGATGGAAGTGGCGCAGGCGATGGATGTCGCGGAAGGCACGGTCAAGGCGCACCTGCATCACGCCCGGGCCCGTCTGGCCGAGGCGCTGGAAGGAAGATGAACGACGAGAACGACGACGTCTTCTGGTCCACGGTAGGCAAGGCGGCCCGCCCGCGTCCGCCCGAAACCTATTGGGCCGCCCAACGCTCCAGGATCATGACCGCCATCGCGACGCGACCCTCCCCCCGCTACTCCCTCTTCGCGGTCCCCGCGCTGGCGGCCGCTTGCGCGGCCGCTTGGATCTTATGGCCCCGCCCACCCCAGCCCCGGATCGGACCGATAGTGACCACCGAGGCCGCGCCCGCCTTCTGGGACGCGCGCCTCACCGCCGTCACGGGGCCTGTGACGGTGTTCGTGAAGGGGGAAACCGAAGGGGTCCCCGCGGTGACCGGCATGCCGGTCGAGGCCGGGGACGAGATCCGGACGGCCGGGGACGGCCGCGCCGAGCTGGCGCTCTCGGCCGAAAGCGTGCTGGAACTCGCCGGGAACACCCGGATGACGGTCTCCTCCCTGGAAGAGAAGAACACCTTGCTGGACCTCGGTCTGGGAGGGCTGGTCGCCAAACTCCGCTGGGTGGCGGAACAGGGGCGCCGGCTCGAGGTGAGGACGCCGACCGCAGTCGCAGCGGTACGGGGGACGGAATTCGGCCTCGCCGTGGCCGAGGACGGAGACACCTCCGTGGGGGTCTTCGATGAAGGCCAGGTGGCGGTCCGGCCGGCCGAGGGTTCCGTCATCGCGGAGACGCTGATCACTGCGCATCAGGAAGTCCGCGTCCCCCGCGGGACGGAGGCCGAGACGGAGCAGCGGGAAGGACGCCGGATGCTGCGGGTTCAGCGGCTTTCCCGGCTGGCCCCTTACAGGGAGAACCTGGAGCGGGTGCGGAGCCGGCACAACGAACTGCCCGGCTCCTGGAAGGAGCTGCCGCGCGAAGAGCGCGCGGAGCGACGCTCATCCATCCGCCGGGAGCATGCGGAACGCATGAACAGCATGCCGCCGCAGGAACGCGACTCCCTGCGGCAGAGGCTTCGCCGGGACAAAAGCCCTTTCCAAGACCAGGGGCAAGGTCGATTGACGCCCGGGGATCAGGGCGGCGGTGAACAACGGCGCGAGCCGAGAGTGCGCGAGGGCGGCCAGGATGGCCAGGACGGCCGCAAGCAGCGCCAAGGGCCCGGCCAGCGCGAGAACGGACGGGACGGGCAAGACAGCCGTGAGCCGCGCCGAGGGCCCGGCCAGCGCGAGAACGGACGGGACGGGCAAGACAGCCGCGAGCAGCGCCAGGGTCCGGGCGGCGGCCCCCGGGATCAAGGCGGACCTGAGCGGCGACGGGAGCCGGGCCAGCGGCAAGGCGGCGATGATCGGCGGAGAGATCCCGGCGAGCGGCAGGGCGGCCCCGGGCGGCAGGGCGACGGCGACCGGCAACGGGGCGGCCGGAGGAATTAGCGGCGCACGGGGTAGGCGCTGCGGTCCGAAGGACGGACCTGGAGGGCCCGGCACTTCTCCAACTCGGCGGGGTCCAGGCGGAGCGGCTTCCCCTCGTAGAGGTCCTTTCCGAACGGCGAGAAGACATACGCCGAGCCGTCGTATGCGAAGGACGGGTCCTTCCCGGAGCGGTTGACCGCCGCCACATAGGCCTGGGACAGGATGGCGTGCGCCGAGCCGAGGGTCCGGAACTGATAGGTCTTGTGCTCCCCCCCCACCCAGCACGCCGGGACCAGGATGAGGTCCGCTCCCGCTTCGGCGTACGCGTGGAACAGGGCGGCGAAGCGGATGTCGAAGCAGATGGCCAGGCCTATCTTCCAGCCGCGGTAGGAAACGAGCGTCCCGGCCTCCCCCGCCGAATAGGAGGCGGTCTCCGGGTTCTTGCCGAGGGTGAACAGATGCATCTTCCGGTAGGCGGCCGTGACCCGGCCGTCGGGCCCGATCAGCGCCAGGGTGTTGAACGGCCGCGCGGGGTCCGCCGGGTTGCGCTCCGGGAAACCGGCGGCGATGGCGGTCCGGTTCTCCGCCGCGACGGCGCAGAGCCGCTCGAGCCGGGGGTCCCGCGGCTCCAGCGCATAG
This sequence comes from Elusimicrobia bacterium GWA2_69_24, assembly GCA_001799695.1. GTDB lineage: Bacteria > Elusimicrobiota > Elusimicrobia > UBA1565 > UBA1565 > UBA10166. The sequence continues at coordinate 14,814 of MGTY01000082.1, read as the reverse complement.
GAAGACGGCTCCTTCGTGACGAACCCAGTGAGGGTCAGTTCGGGGAAAACGAAGAGCCGCTCCTCCGAAGGGACCTCCGGGGCCGCGGCCAGGCCGGAGCCGACCGCTGCGCGCACCCGGCGGAGGTTCTCCTCCGGGTCGTTGAACGCGAGGTCCAGCGGCACCGGGCTCAGGTAAAGGGCTTCCTTGGCCATGTCCTCAGTACTCCGGCTGGAGCCGCTCGAGCTCGGTCTCGAAGCGGCGCTGGAAGGCGGGGTCGAGCACGTCCGCGCAGACCGCGTAACGGATGAGCGGCTCCCCGTCGCCCTGGAAGTGGACGCCCACGATCCCGGTCTCGCAGATGACCAGCCGGTTGAAGGCCTCCTGCGGCGCGAGCCCGCGCGTCCGCGGGTCCGAGGCCAGGTCCACCCCGAGGACGCGGCGCGGGACCTTCCAGAGGGTGAAGAAGCCCGCGTTGGTGGGGCAGGCCTGGCGGAGCCCCGCCTCCCGGAACATCGCGATGACGTAGTCCAGCCGCTTCCCGTAGAGGCCGCGCAGCTGCCGGAGCCAATGGCGCGGGGCCTCGAAGTCCTTGAAGTATTCGCCGTAGGCGGCCATCACCGCCGGAACCGGACCTGAGTCCGAGTTGCCCTTGATCACGACGAAGTCCGAGATGAAATCGCGGGTCCCCACCGCCGCGCCCAGGCGGGCCCCGGGATCGCTGAAGGACTTGCTGACCGAGTAGAGCTCCATCCACTCCAGGCCCCCGAACCCAGCGGCGACCGCGGCCAGCGGGACATGGTCCTCCTCGTCGGCCAGGCCCGCGTAGGCGGCGTCGTTGACCAGGCGCGTGCCGCGCTCCAGGCAATGGGCGATGAGTTCCTTCCATTCCACTTCAGAGGCGCCGACCGAAGCCGGGTTCCCGGGCCGTATGACGTGGATGAGGTCCGCGCGGGCCGCGCCCCGGGCCCGGAGCGCCGCCTCGAGGCGCGGGACGGAGAGTCGCATGCCATCCGCCGTGGACAGGGGCCAGGCGATGCGCTCGGCCCCGAGATAGCCCTCGGTCCAGGTGCCTACGACGTCGTAGGCGGGGAGATTGGAGGCCAGGAAGAAGGAATGGCGCCGGGACTTGTCCGGCAGGTGCAGACCGCAGGCCGGGGCGAGGAAGGCGGTCGCGGTCTTGATGCCGGCGATGGGCAGGGCGCGCAGGCCTTCGTGGTCCCGGACGCGGATGCGGCCGTGGAGTTCCACCATGGCCTCGGCGAAGCCGTTGAGGTCGCTCTCCTCAGCGTAGGCATGGTAGGGGTAGCCGGAGTCCCGCGCGAAGCGGCCCTGCAGCTCCCGCAGGTCCTCGGGCGGTATGCCGTCCGGGTTCCCCAAGGACAGGTTCATGGCCGGAAGGCCGGTCTTGGCCTCGTACTCGCGGATGAGCAGGTAGATGCCCTGGAACAGGTTGATGCCGGCGGCCGGGATACACCGGGTCATACGGCACTCCCCACGATGTCGGCCGGGAGGTCGCCCTTGCGGATGCGCGGACCCTCTAGGAGCACGAGCACGCGTTCGAGCAGGTTCTCGAGCTGGCGCACGTTCCCGGGCCAGGCCGCGGCCTGCAGGGCGGCGACCGCCTCGGGTTCCAGCTCCGGGACCGGGCGCCCGTTCTTGCGGGCCAGCCGTTCGAGGAAGAACCCGGTCAGCTCGGGGATGTCCTCGCGCCGGTCGCGCAGGGGCGGGATGGCGACCGGCACCACGTTGAGGCGGTAGTACAGGTCCTCCCGGAAGCGCTTCTCGGCCACGGCGCGCTGCAGGTCCACGTTGGTGGCCGAGAGGATGCGCACGTCGGCCTTGAGCGTCCCCGTCCCCCCGACCCGGTCGAACTCCCCGCTCTGGAGCACCCGCAGGAGCTTGACCTGCATGGGCTGGGACATGTCCCCCACCTCGTCGAGGAAGAGCGAGCCCCCGTCCGCGAGCTCGAACTTGCCCGGCTTCTCGCGGACCGCGCCCGTGAAGGCGCCCTTCTCATGGCCGAAGAGCTCGGCCTCCAGGAGGTCCTCCGGGATGGCGCCGCAATGGACCTTGATGAACGGCTTCTCGCGCCGGGCGCTGGCCGCGTGCACCGCGGCGGCCACCAGCTCCTTGCCCGTGCCCGTCTCGCCCAGGATCAGGATGGCGGCGTCGGAGGGGCCGGCTTTCCGGATGAGGTCGTACACGGCCTGCATGGCCGGGCTTCGGCCGATGAGCGGGAACGGCCCCGCCGCGGGCTCCATCACCCACTCCCCGGCCTGGGCGGAGGCGGCCGCCAGCGCCTTCTCCACGCAGCGGCTAAGCTCCGCGAAGTCGATGGGCTTGGTCAGAAAATCGAGGGCGCCGTGCCGCATGGCCTCCACGGCGGCCGCGATCGTCCCGAAAGCGGTCATGAAGATGACGGGCAGGGCGGGGTGAGTCTTGCGCACCTCGCGCAGGAGCCCGAGCCCGTCCATGCCGGGGAGCTTGAGGTCGGTCAGGATGAGGGCCGGCTCCTCCCCCAGGGAGCGGAGCGCCTCGGCCGCGTCCTTGGCCAGCGCGACCCGCCAGCCGCGGCCTTCCAGGAAGCCTTTCAGCACCTTGCGGTGGTTCGCCTGGTCCTCGACCACGAGGATGAGCGCGGGCCGGGGCGCGGTCACCGGAGCCGCACCGGAGGGGCGGAACGCTCCTCCTCTGCCTGGAGCGCCGAGGGTTTGTTCCCGGCTCCCACGGCCTTCTTCGTCATCTTGTCGCGCCCGGTCGGCTGGATCGCGCCCAGGACCTGATAGAGGGACCGCAGCCCTTCGGGGGGGCTGGCGACCGTGCCGCTCACCTGATAAAGGCCGGACCCGCAGTAAAAATAGCCGGTGACCCCGCGGACGGGCCCCTGGGGTTTGGCCACGGAAGAGTAGTAGAAGAAGGCGAGCCGGTTCGCCAAGTCCTTCCGGTAGACCTCGGAGTACTGCGACTTCCCCTCCGCCTCCGGCTTGATGGAAGCGCGATGCCGCTTGGCCACGCCGCCGGCCGTCTCGTTTGGTCGGGTCGACGAGAAGGCGCGGATCTCGACGAAGGTGCGGTCGGAGTCCCGCGACCAGGCGACCACCCCGTTCTCGTCCTTCACCGCGGCGAAGCGGAACCCCGCGGGGAGCGCGATGGAGAAGTTCCGGTCCTTGACCAGACGCCGGTCCTCCGCGGCCGCGGCCGGACGGACGCCGAGGGCGACGAGCAGGATCAGCGTCGCCGCCGCGGCTCGCCGGTTCAACGTCCCGAGAACGCCCGGCATGATGCGGAGAGCTCGGCCTGATGCGCTTCCAGGCATTTCCGGCGGCGGCCGCCGCCGGACTGCCCCAAGCAGAACTTTTCGAGGTCGGCGGCGCAGGCCTCGCGGGCCGCGGCCTTTTCTGGATTCTTCCCTTGCTGGCCGGCGCCCTTGCCGGCGCCCTTTCCCCCGCTCTTGCCCTCGCCTTTACCGCCGCCCTCGCCCTTGCCCGCGAGGGCCTTCTGGGCGTGCCGGCGGCACTGGGCCGACAGTTCGGCCTGGTGCGGCTCGAGGCATTTGCGCAGCCGGTTGTCGCCGCCCGGTGGAACGTCCTTGCAGAACCGGGCGATCTCGGCCTTGCAGGCAGCCTGGACGTCGGCCTTCCCTTCCTTGCCGCCGCCCTTCGGCCCCCCCTCGGCGGCCGCCGCCGGAGCGGGCGCCGTCCCTCCCGCGTTGAACTGCCGGCACGCCGGGGAGATCTCGGCTCCGTGCGCCGCGAGGCACTGCTGGATGACGGGAGCGGTGCTGCAGAATCTCGCGATGTCGGCGTCGCAGGGCGTCGATCCCGGGTCGCCCTGGGCGCGCAGACCCGCCGCCGCGAAGAGCAGGATGCCGGAGAGCAGCGCCGTCGTCTTCTTCATGGGAAGGCCTCTCGTTTGCGTCTCCAGCAAGAGTAACACGGCGGGCTTTACCCCGTCAAGGAGACCCGGAGCCGCGGCGCCACCCGCGGCCCGGCGGGCTCAGCGCTCGACCGAGGTGATCAGGAGGATGAGCGTGGTCCCGCCCATGGTCGGGTCCGGCCGGTAGGCGGCTCCGATCCCGCAGCTCAGGCCCTCCGGAGCCTCGAACTCCGCGGGGAGGACGACTTCCTCCGGGTCCAGGACGAACTGGAGGCTGGCGGAGGCGGCGCCGCTCCAGCCCACGGACGCCAGAGCGCGGCGCAGGCCCCTCTGCAGCGCGGCGGATTCCCCGCCCGAGGGCTCCGGAGCCAGGTCCTCCGCGAGACGGGTGGCCGCGGCGTCGAGGTCCGGGGAGCGGAACGGAGCGGGCAGGGACATGAGCTCGCGGTGCCGGAACACCCGTTCGGCGACGATCCCCGCGGCCTCCAGGGGCGAGAGTATCCGGGTCGGGACGCCGAGTTCCTCGGAGACGAAGAACCCGCGCCGGCCCGCCTCTTCGCGGATCGCGACGCCGATCCCCGCCTCGGTGAAGCGCGGGTCGAGCATGCCGGCCTTGTGGGCCGGGCTGGCCAGCAGGGCCTCGTGCGCCTCCCGGAGGGTGGAGCCGGAGGCGAGCACCTCGCCGAGCATGCGGGCGGAGTAGCCCGCCTCCCGGGCGCGGTGCTCGGGGCCCCGCCCGTCCGGCGAGACGTGCGCGACGCGCCCGCGGGCGAGCATCTCCCCGCTCCAGGAGCGGGCGGCCGCGGCCAGGGCCGGCTCCGGCTCCAGCATCGGGATCCCGCGCTGGGCGCGCTCTTCGTTCAGCCAGCCCAGGAGCACGCCCTCGGCCTCCGCGGCGGTCGCGGGATCGGCTCCCGCCGGAGCGGGCCGGCGCGCCGCCGCGGGCGGGGCCACGCCCACGAACACGGGATAGAGGGCCACCACCCGCGGCCCCTCGCTCCCCTCGGCGAGGATCTCGAGCCAATGCCGCCCGGTCTTATCGGGGGCGAAATAGGAGACGTAGCGGCCGGTCCCCGTCCCCGCCAGGACGTCGAGCGGATCCACGGCCCCGTCCGGCCGCATGGCGTAGACGCGGGGCTTGTCGAGACCCGGAGCCAGCTCGAACGAGAGCCGGTTGAGGATCCGCGGCTCGGTCCGCCTGGGGAACGGGTCCAGGCTCACCCCCCGCTCCGCCGTCAGGAGCACCCAGGCGGTCTCCAGGAGTCCGCGCTGGATGCGGGCCGTGCCGAAATGAGTCGCTTGGACCTTGTCGGGGAGCCGGCGGGCCAGTTCCGCGCTGAGGTCCTCCCGGCGCAGCCCCCGCGAGCAGACGACCTGGTAGTCGGCCGGTTCATCCGCGCAGCCGGCGTGCTGGGCGGCCTCCGCCTCGATCCAGGACGGCCACAGCGCGCAATCGGGGCCGAGATGCGCCCCGAGGAGCTGCGCGGCCCGGTCGAGGCACGCGTCCGGGACCGGCGGCCGCTCCATCAGCGGCTGGACCTCCCGGGAGATATTCCGGGACCAGCGGTTGGGCGCAGCCGGCTCCCCGTAAGCCGCGGCGCCCGGGCCCGGCAGGGAGAGTTCGGCCGCCAGCCGCGGATCGACGCCCCTTTCGCCGGGGGAACAGGCGAAGCCTCCCGCCGCGGACAGGAGGACCAGGAAGATTCGAGGCGACCCGGGACGCATCAAGGTGGGAGCTCTCCGCGCAGTAGGATAGCCGAATAGAGATGTATAATCCAGGCCTTGCACCCAGTCCGCCCCCCGGAGGATCGATGCTGAAGAAGAAGATGACGGACGCGCTCAACGGACATCTGGTGAAGGAGTTCTACTCGGCCTACCTCTACCAGTCCATGGCCGCCTATTTCGAGCTCAAGGCCCTGCCCGGCCTGGCCAAATGGATGCGGGTCCAGGCCCAGGAGGAGAGCTGCCACGGCTTGATGTTCTTCAACTATCTCTGCGAACAGGCCGCCCCGGTCCGCCTGGGAGCCATCGACGCGCCGCCGAACGCATTCAAATCGCCCGCGCACGTCATGGAAGTCACCTTGAAGCACGAACAGCAGGTCACGGCCGCGATCCACGAGTTGATGGACCTGGCCATAGCGGAGCGCGACCACGCGACCAAGCAATTCCTCGAATGGTTCATAAAGGAGCAGGTCGAGGAGGAGTCCACCGCCAGCTCGCTCTTGGACCAGCTCAAGCGGGTGGGCGACGGCAACGGGCTCTTCATCCTCGACAAGGAAGCCGGGACCCGCGTGTTCGCCGTCCCGACCCCCCTGGTGGGAAGGGTCTGAACGGAGTTCACAATAAGTACAGAAGCAGGGCAAGCTGATATCAGGCCCGCCTGCTATAATCACTGCAGCGACGGACACGGAGGTCTACCATGAACGGACTGATGCGCCGGAAAAGCGAACGCGGCTTCACCCTGATCGAACTGCTGGTGGTCGTGCTCATCATCGGCATCCTGGCTTCGATCGCCATCCCTCAGTACTTCAAGGTCGTCGAGCGCGCGCGCGTGTCCGAGGGCCATAACTTCATCTCCAGCGTCAAGCAGGCCCAGGAGCGCTACCTGGCCCGCCAGGGACGCTACGTCACCCAGAACGCCGACATCGGCCAGTTGGACATCGACTTCAGCGGCACCACCCCGACCTTCGGCATGACCAACTACAACGCGACCCTCGCCGCGGGCGGCGGCACCTGCGACCCGAAGTACAACGTCGCGGTGCGGCGGCTGACCACCGTCGCGGGGCTGGCCACGCGCTACGGCGCGGCTTACACGATCCTGTACGAACGCTGCACGGCCGCGATCACCTATCCGAGCTGCGCGAACTGCACGATCGACTTCGGCGTCTAAGCATCCGGTCCGAAGCCGCATAGAACGACAGCCGGCCCTTCATCGGGGCCGGCTGTCGTTTTGTATCCTGCGGGCTCAGGACTTGCGTTCGAGGCGGGCGGAGAAGACCAGGAAGAGCGGGAATTCCCGCCGGCTCAGGTTCTCCTGCCGGGCGGCCTTGCCCACGCTGACCTTGTCGGACGACCACTCCTCGATCGATTCGATGAGGAACCCCGACGCCTTGAGCCAACGGCCGTAGTCGGAGACGGGATGATGGAAAGACCAGGTGACGGGAGAGCCCTGCCCCTGGCTGGGGTGCGCCTGGAGCGGGATGCGCAACGGGGAGGCGTAGCGGTTGACGCGGCGGTACTGGAGCTTGTTCTGGGCGTCCACCTCCCAGGAACTCTGCCTGGGGATGCGGAAGCAGGGATGGTTCAGCACGATCACGAAGCGCCCGGCCGGGGCGAGATGCCGCGCGGCATTGGCGACCGCCTGGTCCCCGCCGTCCATGTTCTGCAAAGACAGGATCGCCGCGGCATGCGTGAAATCCTTCTTCGGGACGGGCAATTCGCGGGTGGCGTCCCCGACCACGAAATGCCGGCCCCGCCCCCCCCGCCGGCAAGCCGCCGAGATCAGAGCGGCCGAAGCGTCGACCCCCCAATACTCCACGGCCGGAGGCAGCTGTCGCTCGAGGACCCCCTGCCCGCAGCCGAGGTCGAGGAGCGAACCGCGCGCCGCGCCCGCGAGCCCGAGCAGCCGCAGCGCGCCCGGAAGCACGACCCGCTGGTGATAGTAGTTCCCGTCGGCGCCCAGGGAGCGGTCATACCAGCGGCTGACGCCTTCCCAGGAGGTGTCGCCGCGAGGGCGTCGGGGGCGGTCTTCCATGTCGATCCACTAGCATAGCACACCCCTGGCGCGGCGGGGAAACTCATGCTACGATTTGACGATGGCGCGCATCCTCATCATCGAAGACGACGGCGACCTCGTCCAGCTCCTCAGCCTGGCGCTGTTCAAATCCGGCTACGAGGCCCACTACGCCTTCAACGGGAAGGAAGGCTACGACAAGGTGCTGACCCTCCATCCCGACCTCATCATCATGGACCTGCGCATGCCGGTCATGGCGGGGACCGACGTCCTCAAGCTCCTCACCCACAACGTGCTGACCCGGGACATCCCGGTCATCGTCATGACCGCCTATGGCGACGAAGCGAACCTCCTGGAGCTGTCCATCAAGGCGCAGGGGGCGCGGGCCTACATCCGCAAGCCCTTCCAGCTCAAGGAACTCATCTCGCTCGTACGCCGGACCCTCAAGGAGTCGCCGCCCGGAGAGAGCCCGGCCAAGCCGTCCATCGCCAAGGGAGCGGTGCGGCTGGACCCGCGCTTTCGCACGCTCTGGATCAACGACCAGCGCGTGGCCACCCTCTCCGAGAAGCGCTGCGAGCTCATCCGCCTCCTGCTGGAAGCCAAGGGCCCGGTGAAACGGGCGGTCCTCATCGAGAAGGTCTGGGGCGAGGAGGGCACTCAGAGCGTCCTGGAGAAGACCATACAGCGCCTGCGCGAGGACATCGGCCCCGAGAACGCCCCCCGCATCCAGACCCGCCCCGACGGCTACGAACTGCTCGGCTGACATAAACTGACGCATCCTGACATATCCTCTCTTGTATTTTGGCCCGTATACCCTACCCTAATAATGCCGGGGACAACACCCCCCTGACCCCGGCGCGAAGAAGCGCCCATGAACTCCCGCTCCGGAAGGACCATCGCCCTGATCATCGCCGTCTCGATGACGGCCGCCGGCTCCCGCGCCGCGGACTTTGACGCGCTCACGCCCCTCCCGCAAGGTTTCTACGGGCATGCCTTGGTCCGCGCCGGAGGCTACCTTTACCACCTGGGCGGGATCGGCTCCGCCGAAGGGGTGTTCGCCGCACGCAAGACCTATGTGACGCCCATCACCGGCAAGGCCCGGATCGGGGCCTGGACCGCGGGGCCGGCCTTCCCCGAACCCATCTTCATGCACGCCGCAGTCGCCGCGAACGGGTTCGTCTACGTGATCGGGGGACAGCACTTCAACCGGGGGGTGAAGATCTCCCCGGCCGTCTATTTCTCCCGCATCGGCGCGGACGGCGCCCTGGCGGACTGGCAGACCGCGTCCCCCCTGCCGCAGGGGATATTCCTCCATAGCGCGGCAGCCTGGAACGGGGCCCTGTACGTCACGGGCGGCTGGGGGGCCGCGGGTCTCAGCGGGAAGGTGCACTCGGCGGTCATCCAGGCGGACGGGACGCTCTCCCCCTGGACCGAGCTCGCACCGCTTCCCGAGGCGGTCTACACCCACGCGACCGTGCAGGACGGGACCCTGTACGTGCTGGGCGGGGTCATCAACGGCGGGTCGCAAATGGACAACGGGGTCTACTTCGCCCGCATCCGCGCGGACCGGACCCTGGAGCCCTGGCAGGAGACCACACCCCTGGCCGACCCGCTGAGCAGCCACTCCGCCGCCGTGGTCGCGGGCCGCATCTACATCAGCGGCGGCTGGACCGGGGACGCGGCGACCGACACGGTCCACTCCGCCCCCATCCGCTCCGACAAGGCCGTCGGGGACTGGGCGCCGGCCCCCTCCCTTCCCGGCCCCCTCTACCTGCACGCCTCGGCGGCCGCGGACGACGCCCTCTTCATCAGCGGCGGCTCGAACGGCTCGAGCTACCAGAGCACGGTGTACGGCCTCGCCGTCGCGACCCAGCTCGTCGCGACCATGGTCATCTCTCCGAATACGCTGAATCTGGCCAGCCAGGGGAAATACGTGACCTGCCGGATCGGCTTCCCCGCGTCGGCGGCCAGCGCCGCGGACGTCGTCCCCGCCTCGCTCAGGATCACCGGCGTCAACGGCGCACCCGTGGCCCCCATCCCGGCGGAGGACAAGCCCACGTCCCTCGACGACGACGACGGGGACGGGATCCTGGAGCGCATGGTCAAATTCGACCGCGCCGCCCTGCAGGCCGTGCTCCAGCCGGGCGACGCGCGGATCCAGGTGGAAGGACTGCTTTCCGACGGCAGGGCGTTCCAGGCCGAGGATACGATCTGGGCCATCGCTCCCAGCGTCAAGTCCCGCTCGCAGCGAGTCCTGGGAAGCTCGCCCCTGCCGGCGGTCCCCGTCTCGTCGGCCGCGGCCCTCGGGATCGTCTCCAAGAAGGGCGGTCGGGTGGGCCCCGACGCCCGGACCGGGGTGGATTTCCCTGCGGACGCGGCCGACGGCCTGCCCGTCACCGTCACGGCGGACGGGGAGGACGATCCCGCCGAGCTCTCCCGGCGCGAGACGGCGCGCGGGAAGAAGACCCTGGCCGCCGCCGGGCCGGCCGTCGAGTTCGGCCCGGAGGGCGCGACCTTCTCCAAGCCGGTCACCCTCTCGCTGGCTTACGACCCCGACCGCCTCCCCGCCGGGTCCAAGGAAGACGACCTCCAGGTCCACTACTGGAACGCGGGGGCCGGAGAGTGGGAGGCGCTGGCCTCGGTGGTGGACAAGCCGGCCCGCAAGGTCCGCGCGCAGACCGGGCACTTCTCCCTTTACCAGGTCCTGACCGGCGCCGGGCCGGCCGCGGGCCCGAACATCCCCGGACTCGCCTTCGACCAAGTCTACGCGTTCCCGAACCCGGCCCGGCGCGGCGCCGCGCCTACTTTGCACATAGAGGCGAGCCAGGCCGACCGGCTGGAGCTCCGGATCTACGACATCGCCGGCGAGCTGGTCCATTCCGCCGAGCAATCCGGTCCGGCGCCCTCGGTGGACGACGGCTCGGGCCGGGGCGCGGTGCCGGCCTTCGAATACGCCTGGGACGCCTCCGGGGCCGGGAGCGGGATCTACATCTTCGTCGTGACGGCCCACAAGGCCGGAGCCGGCAGCATCAGGACCAGCGGGAAACTGGCATTGATCCGATGAAACGGCACACTATGGCGGGGTTCCTAACGATCGTCGCCCTCGGGCTGGGGGTGTGGGGCCCCGCTCTCTTATTCGGCGCGGAGACCGCCGCGTTCCTCAAAGTCTCCCCGGGCGCGCGCCCGATCGGCATGGGGGAGGCGTTCACCGCCGTGGCCGACGACCTCAACGCGCTGGCCTGGAACCCGGCCGGACTCGCCGCCCTGGACCGCAAGGAGGCGGCGTTCATGCACGCCGAACTCTTCGCCGACACCCGCTACGACTTCATCGGCTACGGGCATCCCCTGGGCGGCTACCGGAGCCTGGGAACGGTCGCGCTGGGCCTCTCGCGGCTCAGCCAGGGAGCCATCCAGGGCCGCGACGAGAACCGCCGCCCGTCCGGCTCCTTCCAGGCCTCCGACACCGCGTTCCAGGTCGCCTTCAGCCGGCGGATCGGGGTCTCGGGGCCCATGTTGGGGATCTCCGGCAAGTACCTGGAGAGCGCGATCGCCGACGTGCGGGCCCGGACCGGCGCGGTCGACGTCGGGTTCCTGCACTCCTTCCGCGGCGGCCCCCTCCCCCTCTCTCTGGGAGTCTCCGCGCTCAACGTGGGCCCGGGCATGCGCTTCCTCGACCGCCGCGAAGACCTGCCGCTCACCCTCTCCGTCGGGGCGGGGCTCCGGCTGTTCCCCGGCGTGCTGGTCGCCGTGGACGCGCGCCACCGCCCCAATGCCGCGAAATCCACCTTCGGCGTGGGCCTGGAATACACCATGGTCTCCGCGCTGACCCTCCGCGCCGGCTACGGCTCCGGGCTCGCGTCGGTGAAAGGCGATTCCGCGGGCGTGGGGTCCTCCTTGCGGGGCCTGGGCGCGGGTCTGGGACTGCGCCTGGGCAGGGCCCAGTTGGACTATTCCTTCACCCCGGCGGGAGAGCTGGGGAATTCCCAGCGCATCTCCCTATCCATGCGCTTCGGCGCGGTGACCGGAGCCCCGGCCCGCCGCCTCCAAAAGAGCGCCGCGCACTGGTAGAACGCAAGTCCCGGACGACTGTGCCCGGGCACACCTACCACGCCTGACTGCGGTCCCGGCCGCCCCACCAGCGGACATTTGAAGAGCCGTCATACCGGCGAAAGCCGGTATCCAGCGCAGCGGAGTCAAGGAAACCTGTTTGCTGCCTGGACCCCGGCTTTCGCCGGGGTGACGAATCCAGATGTACTCATGGCGTTGCCGGGAGAAGAGCTTATGAGTTAGACTGAGCGATGAGACTATGAGATCCTTCGAACATGGCTATCTGCTGGACCAGACCATCTCCCACAACCTCCTGGCCATGGTGCGGACACTGGGTGAATTCAAAGGCCGGCAGGACCTCTACCGCGAGCAGTCGCCCCAGGTCCTGGAGACCCTCAAGAAAGGCGCCATGGTCGAGAGTGTTGAATCCTCCAACCGCATCGAAGGGGTCACCATGGAGGTCGAGCGCTTGGAGCCTCTGGTCGCCAAGAAGATCAAGCCCAAAGACCGCTCCGAGGAAGAGATCGCCGGCTACCGGGATGTCTTGGGCGAGATCCACACCAACGCCAAGCGCCTGAACCTTTCGCCCAAGCTCATCTTGGATTTCCACCGCAAGCTATATGCCCATACGCCTCACCAGGGGGGAAGCTGGAAGGAGAAGGACAACGCGATCTGGGAGACGAGTCCTGACGGCCGAAAGTTCATCCGCTTCCGGCCGGTCTCGGCGGTGGCGACGCCGGAGTACATGGAGAAGCTTTGCACTCTCTATCATGAAACGATGGAGCAGCGGCAGGCGGAGCCATTGCTCGCGATCAGCTCCTACATCCTTGACTTCGAGTCCGTCCATCCCTTTCCCGATGGGAACGGCCGCCTCGGGCGGCTCTTGACATTGCTGCTCCTTTATCAAGCCGACTATGAGGTCGGACGCTACATCAGCTTGGAGAGGATCGTCGAGCAGAGCAAGGAAACCTATTGGGACGCGCTCCTCAAGAGTTCGCAAGGCTGGCACGAGGCCAAGCATGACCTGCGGCCTTGGTGGAGCTATTTGCTGGGTACGGTGATCGCGGCCTACAAGGAGTTCGAGGTTAGGGTGGGCGACCTCGCGGCGACTCGCGGGGCGAAGGGCGGCGCCGTGCGGCATGCAGTGGCGCGGCTGCCCGATCGATTCAGCATGCGTGAGCTGCGCAAGGCTTGCCCCGGCGTGAGTCCGGCAATGGTGCGGGTGGTCTTGCGGAAACTCCAGAAGGAGGGGCTCATTGCTCCCAGTGGAAAGGGTCCGGGAGCCGTTTGGAAGAAAAGGGGTAATGTCTCCAAATAGGGGTAAACATAGGGGCAATAACTCTAGGGAGTCACAGGGGACCCTCCAAGAGAACGCCGCGCACTCGTAGGCCGCTACTTCCCCGCTCCGAGGACCTTCAACAGCTCCTGATCGTGCTTGGACGGGTCCACCGCCGGATTGACGTACAGGATGCGGCCGTTCGCGCCGATCACATAGCTCATCCGCTTGGCGACGAACAATCCTTCGGCCCCATAAGCCCGGGCGACCGCCCGGTCCTGGTCCGAGAGCAGGACGAAGGGCAGGCGATGCTTGGCGATGAAGCGCCGGTGGCTCTCCACCGAATCGTAGCTCACCCCGAAGATCTCCGCCTTCACGTTCCGGAACGCGGTGAAGGAATCGCGCAGGGAGCACGCCTCCTTGGTGCAGCCCGGGGTGTCGTCCTTGGGGTAGAAATAGAGCACGATGGGGCCTTTCCCCAGATGCTCACTCAGGCGAAAAGTCGTCCCGTCGCTGGCAGGAGCCGAGAAATCCGGCGCCATGTTGCCGGCCACCAGAGGCTCCCTGGCGCCCGCCGAGCCGGCCAACCCGACCAGCGAACCCAACGCGACCGGCAGCACGCCCTTCGAGATCCCCATAGAGCCTCCTCTCCCCCCTCTCCCTCGTAGTGTAACAGGC
>MGTY01000082.1:754-1171 GCA_001799695.1 Elusimicrobia bacterium GWA2_69_24 | reverse complement strand
ACGTCACCCCGGCGAAAGCCGGGGTCCAGGCGCCAGACGTCACCCCGGCGAAAGCCGGGGTCCAGGCGCCAGAACAGGATTTTTGAGTCCGTTCCACACGCTGGCTACCGGCTTTCGCCGGTATGACGGCTTTCCAAATGTAAAGAAGCGTTGGACTCACTGCACTCGCCCGAACCTTCTGGACGACTGTGCCCGGGCACAGTCCGGGGGGACTGGGGGCGACCACAGCCCCGATCCAGGCCACGGCTGGAGGGGCGACATAACATCCCTCACCACATTTTCCAACGACATCTGTCTTCAATCCACGCCCCCGCGCGAGGGGCGACTCGGTCAGCGGCCTGGATCACCTGGATGGCCAGGTTTCAATCCACGCCCCCGCGCGAGGGGCGACATGGATGAGTTGGGGATTGGGGAGGG
>MGTY01000082.1:350-694 GCA_001799695.1 Elusimicrobia bacterium GWA2_69_24 | reverse complement strand
CGTACCTTGCCGGGTTTCAATCCACGCCCCCGCGCGAGGGGCGACACGGAGGCGTAGGAGCCGCCTTCAGCATATCGGAGTTTCAATCCACGCCCCCGCGCGAGGGGCGACGTCGCGCTGGTGTTGCTGACGACGCAGCCCTTGAGTTTCAATCCACGCCCCCGCGCGAGGGGCGACCCGGCGAGATATGCCAGCCAACGCCCCCGGAGGTTTCAATCCACGCCCCCGCGCGAGGGGCGACGGGGGGAAGCATGGAGGGTATACTGATGAACGTGTTTCAATCCACGCCCCCGCGCGAGGGGCGACGCCGTAGATACTGGTACGGGCCTGATGCTGTGGTTTCA
>MGTY01000082.1:0-267 GCA_001799695.1 Elusimicrobia bacterium GWA2_69_24 | reverse complement strand
AGGGGCGACCGGGCCCGTGGGGATTTCTCCGGTCGTCAAGATAGTTTCAATCCACGCCCCCGCGCGAGGGGCGACGGATACGGAATGTTCATCGGCGGGGGGAAGGACGTTTCAATCCACGCCCCCGCGCGAGGGGCGACCTTCCCCCACTTCTTCCACCTCGTCAGAGTCCAGTTTCAATCCACGCCCCCGCGCGAGGGGCGACGGCTTGACCATGACCCTGATCGAGGCCGTGCTGGTTTCAATCCACGCCCCCGCGCGAGGGGC
>MGTY01000081.1:5068-11654 GCA_001799695.1 Elusimicrobia bacterium GWA2_69_24 | reverse complement strand
AAGAAGCGGATTTCGCGGGAAATTGGCCGTCGAATTTCCCGCGAAATCCAAGATCGACAAATCTCAATACTCATAGCTCAAGCCGAAGAGATAGTTGGTCGCCGAATAGTTGTAGGAGTAGAACTGCTCGAATTCCTGGTTGGAGCGGGCGATGCCGTACTGCACGTTGAAAAGGGCCTTGAAGCGCGGGGCCACCGGCCGCGCGGCGGTGAAGGACAGCATGTAGTTGGTCTGACTGAAACTGTCCCCTTGGTACGTCCCGGCCGAGTCCTGGATGGGGCGGTTCGGGTAGCTGCGCAAAGCGACGGAGGCGTTCAGGGAGAAGGTCGTGGGCCAGTCCTGGTCCCCGACGCTGAGACGCGCTCCGGGAGAGAAGCGCAGTTCCCGGTAGTCGTAGTGCCCCGCGATGAAGCGCGTCCGCTGGGCGTCGTAGTTGTTCTGGTTCGAGTGACTGAGGGCGAAGGCCATGTCGAAGCTGGCTGCCCCTTTGAGCCGCGGGCCGAACTTCACGGGGTAGCGCACGCCCGCGTTCAAGGCGTGCAGGTAGTCGTTGCGGGACGCGTCGTCGAGGAGCCCGGCCTCGTTGACCACGCGCTGCTCGCCGAAGCGCTGATGCATGAAGGTGTAGCCGCTTTCCAGGAGCAGGCCGCGCCAGGGCAGTTCCCCGGCCAGGTTGAGCATCTGCCCGTGCGCGTCCAGAACATTGTCCCCCACCAGCTCGCGGGCCAGGGGCTGACCCTGGAAGTCCAGGGCGGCCTGGGATTCCAAAGAGGTGTAGTTCGGGTAATGGGTCATGAAGTAGCTGAAGCCCGCGCGCACGGAGAAGGGTTCCTTGTAGACGTATTCCCCTTCCACCCCCATGTCGAGCTTGCGGTAGTCGAAGAGCCCCTTGCCGAAGGACTCGTCCTTGGTCTCCTTGAGGAACTGGGCCGCATAGGAGACGGAGGGCTTGACCCGCCAGGGGGTGTCCGGGACCTTGTAGACGCCCTTGACCCCGAGGCGATGCTCCATCTGCTCCTGGAACACGGTTCCCGCGCCCACCACGTCCACGACCTCCTTGGTGCCCTTATAGGAGGATGCCAGGGACGGATACAGCTCCCAGCGCTCATTGAAGCGTACGGCCGGGGCGGCGAGGCCCGAGAGGTTGCCCGCGAGCGAGGAGTGTCCCCCCTCGAAGAAGTACTGTCCGCCCAGGAACTGCAGGTCGTAGACGGGTTCGACTTCGACGGCGCCGGCCGGGGCGCAGGCGGCGGCGAGGAGGAGGGCGGCCCAGAGGCGTCTCATGGGATGAGCCCCACCTGGATCATGATCCTGGGCGCCACGACCAAGTCGATCTTCCGGCCCTGGAATTCGGTCGCGGTTACCACCTGCTCGTAGTTCCAGCCCAGCAGGCGCTGCTTGAAGGCCGAGCCCGTGGTCACGCCGGCGAAATCCCCGATGCCGGCCTGCTTGCCCTCGTCGTCGATGATGTAGTTGTCCCAGGAGACGAAGGTGCCGTCGTCGTAGGACTCGTAGATGTTCTGATGGATGCGGTTCGGGTCCGGGAAGGTGGACGTCACGCTCTGGATGGGCAGGTTGGCGCCCAGGGCCGCGCCCGTGATGGGGTCGGTGTTCACGGACCAGTTCCGGTTGGCGTAGGCCTGGAGGTTGGCCCCGGTCCAGCCGTACTTGAGGGTGCCGTTCACGTAGAAGCCGTACTTGTCGAAGATCGTCTGAAAAACGGCCCGCCCGGTTGCGTCCACATAGCGGTCCGCGGCCGGGTCGAAGAAGGCCGTGACGTCGTCGCCCACGTCCCCGTTGGCGTTCAAGTCCACGGAGTGCCCGCCCAACGCCGCCTCGCGGATAGAATCCCGCGTGTTGGACCTGCCGGTCTCAAAGCCCGTCAGCCAATATTCGGGCGCGCTGTCGAGCTGACCGCCCAGCTGGCGCAGCGCCAGGCTGAGATCCGTGGGCAGGGTCTTGTTGAAGGTTCCCATGTAGTAGAAGTAGTCGAAGCGGTCCGCGCGCTCGTTGAGGACGACCAGCTTGAACTGGTCGGGCTGGGGACGCAGGATGTACTGCTCCAGGCGGACCCGGTAGCCGTTCACGTCGATCATGGCCTTGCCCTGCTGGTATTCGGCCAGCTTGAGCTCGCGGGCCGCGGCCTCCAGGACCTCCTCCTTCTTCATGTCCAGCCCGACCTCGCGCCGGGCGTTCTCCTGGAGGGTGCTCGCGGGCGGAGCGGTCCGGCGCAGCTCCGCCTTCTGCGGCCCGCTCAAGGCGCCCATGAAGTCCGCCTCGATGCGCTCGCCCGGCTGGAGGGTGAAGTCCCGGCCGCGGTTGTCCCGCACGTTCAAGAGCCCGTCGAAAAGATCCACGGCCGTGCGCCCGTCGAACTGGGTCTGGACCCGGAACTCGGTCCCGCGCACGCTGGCGACCACGGTGGGGGTTCGGACGCTGAACTCCCGCATGGCCAGCTTCTTGACCCAGGAACGGAGGAGGCCGACCTTGAGGAATATCCGGGTCAGGCCGGGGGTGGACACCTCGATGAGGAAATCGCTGTCCGCGCCCAGTTCGACCTTGGAGCCGTCCCCCAGCAGGATAACGGCCGCGGCGGCGGGGCCGGTGCGCACCCGGTCCCCCTCGGAGAGCGGATAGGGGGTGCCCGGGACGCCCTTGAGCTCGGGGCTCTGCCCCTGCTGGACCTGCACGGAACCGTTCGAATTCACGATCTGGGCGCCGGCGCGGGCGGCGATCGGACGGGTGAACGCCAAGAAGGCTATTAGGGAAAGGGCCGCGAGGACCCGCGGCCTGGGAAAAGAACTTGCCCCCGGAAACAGCAACTCGGCGCCTCCCTACCTTGCTGTCCGACCCCCCTAGTATTGCCCCGCTCCCGGTTCCTGTCAAGCCCACTATAGTCATTGAATAATGACGTTTTTCCTATACTATACGCATGGACCAAAACCTCGCCGGCCTGATGCGCTACGAGCTCCTGGGCAACTCTTTGCACGCCTACGGAGCCACGCTCCTGATTTTCCTGTCCCTGCTCGCCTTGGTGTGGTTCCTGCACCGTTTCGTCATCGAGAAGCTGCGCCGGATCGCCGCCAAGACCGAGACGCGCGTCGACGACATGGTGATCGACCTCCTGGGGGCGATCACCCCCGCGGAGTTCGCGATCATCGCCCTGTACCTCTCCACGCGGTCCTTGGTCATCGGGGCGACCTTCCAGAAACTGCTTAAGATCGCCCTGGTGGTCGCGGTGAGCCTGCGGGCCGCGCTCATGCTGCAGAGGCTGCTCGGGCTGTTCCTGCGCAACGCGCTGAAGGGCGGCACGGCCCAGAGCCAGCACACGGCCTCCGCGATCAAGAGCTTCCAGATCGTGCTCAACGTGGTCCTGTGGGCCGGAGCCGTCCTGTTCATCCTGGACAACCTGGGCGTCAACATCACCACGCTGGTAGCCGGGCTGGGCATCGGCGGCATCGCGGTGGCCATGGCCGCCCAGCACATTTTGGGCGACCTGTTCAGCTCCTTCGTCATCTACGCGGACAAGCCCTTCCGCGTGGGGGATTTCATCACCGTGGGGGACCTCTCCGGGACGGTGGACTTCGTGGGAATCAAGACCACGCGCATCCGCGCCCTGTCGGGGGAGATGCTGGTGTTCCCGAACTCCGACCTCACCAGCGCCCGCATCCGCAACTACGAGCTCATGGAGACCCGCCGCGTGGTCTTCGGCTTCACCCTGCCGCAGCAGACCCCCGCGGAAAAGCTCGCAGCCGTCCCGGGCATGGTCCGCGACGCCGTGGCCAAGGTCGCCCAGACCCGCTTCGACCGCGCCCATCTCAAGGGCTTCGCGGAATCCGGTCTGGAGTTCGAGGCCGTCTACTTCGTACTGTCGGGGGACTACAGGCTCTTCATGGACGTCCAGCAGGAGATCCTGCTGGCAGTCAAGCGCCGCTTCGACGAAGCCGGGCTGGTCCTGGCCTACCCGACCCGGACCGTGTTCCTGCCTGCCACACCGAAATAACCGGACACGAACGACCTGGATTCCGGCTTCCGCCGGAATGACGGAGTGCGGCTACCGCTGGCAGCAGGTCTCTTCGGGGCCGGCCCAGCCGAACTTCTTCAGGATGTCCTCCATCAGGCACCAGCGCGTGATGGCGGACTGGATGAGGTTCACCCCCACGAAGGCCGTGAAGAGCAGCCAGTAGGGGCTCACCCAATGGGCCAGCGCCAGGCTGATGAGTATGAACGAGCCGGCGATGATGCGGATGCGGTGTTCGAGCTTCATTAGACCTCCGTTGCTCCCCCTCCGAAGCGTTTGGCGTACAGGTAGTACAGCACGGGGACGGCCGTGCGCGACAAGAGCGTCGACGCGACCTCGCCGGCCATGAGGGAGATGGCCAGCCCCTGGAAGATGGGGTCGAAGAGGATGACCCCGGCCCCGGCCACGACCGCGGCCGCGGTGAGCAGCATCGGCCGGAAGCGGATGGCCCCGGCGTCGATGACCGCGTCGTGGAGCGAAGCCCCCTGTCTGAGGCGCAGGTGGATGAAGTCCACGAGGATGATGGAGTTGCGCGCCACGATGCCGGCCCCGGCGATGAAGCCGATCATGGAGGTCGCCGTGAAGAAGGCCCCCATGGCCCAATGCGCGGGCAGGATGCCCACCAAGGTCAGCGGGATGGGCACCATGATGACCAGCGGTATGCCGAACGACTTGAACCAGGCCACCACGAGGACGTACATGAGGACGAGCACCAGGGCGAAGGCCAGCCCCAGGTCGCGGAACACCTCGTAGGTGATGTGCCACTCGCCGTCCCACTTGAGCGCGGTCTCCTGCGAACTCGCGGGCTGGCGCGTGAAGTACTCTTTCAGCTCGACGCCCGACCCCGCGGTCAGCTCACGGATCTTAGGACGCAGGGCCAGGATGGCGTAGACCGGGCTCTCCTGCCGCCCCGACACGTCGGCGATGACGTAGGAGACCTTCTGCAGGTTCTTGTGGTAGATCGGCCGGTCGAGGTCCCGCCGCTGGACGGAGGTGAGGTCGCGGATGGGGATCTGCGTCCCGTTGCGGGACAGGAGCCTCAGGCCGCGCACCGCCGCCAGCCCCCGCCGGTGGGGTTCGGCCAGGCGCAGGAGGATCTCCACGGGCTCCTTCTCGTCCGAAACGTGGGCGAGCCCCACCGGCTGGCCGTCGAGCGCCAGCGCCACGGTCTGCACGACGGCCTCGGCCGGGATGCCGTTGAGCGTGGCCTTGGGGCGGTCCACGAGGAGCCGGTCCTGCGGCTGGGGCGCGGGGACGTAGGTGTCGACGTCGGTGACCCCGTCGGTGTCCTCGAGGAGCTTCTGGATGCGGGCCGTCAGCTCGGCCCGCTTCTCCGCGTCCGGACCGTAGACTTCGAACACGAGCGTGGAGAGCACCGGCGGCCCGGGCGGGACCTCGGCCACCTGGAGCCGCGCGCCGTACTTCTTCGCGATGACGTGCAGACCCGGCCGCACCGCCTTGGCGATGTCGTGGCTCTGCCGCTTGCGCTCGTGGCGGTTGGTGAGGTTCACGATGATGTCGGCCTGGTGGGGCCGCTGGCGCAGGAAGTAGTGCCGGACCAGGCCGTTGAAGTTGTAGGGCGCCGCGGTCCCCACGTAACTCACCACCTGCCGCACCTCCGGCACCTCGCGCAGGACCCCGGCGAGCTCGGCGGCCGCCTCCCGGGTCTTGGGCAGCGCCGTCCCCTCCGGCATGTTCAGGATCACCTCGAACTCGTCCTTGTTGTCGAAGGGCAGCATCTTGACGATGACGACCTTGAACAAGAACAGCGAGGCCGCCCCCGCCAGGAGCAGGGCCATGCCTCCCAGATACGCCGCGCGCAAGCGCGGCTTCTCGAGTAGAGCGCCCATCATCCGGCGGTAGGAGCGGTCGAGCCTCCCCTCCTCATGGGCGGGTCCGCCCTCCTTCGGCTTCCAGAACTCGAGCAGGTGCGTGAACGCCCAGGGCGACACGATGAAGGCCACGGCCAGGGAGAAGAGCATGGCGACCGAGGCCCCCACCGGGATGGGCCGCATATAGGGCCCCATGAGCCCGCGCACGAAGGCCATGGGCAGGATGGCCGCGATGACCGTCCAGGTGGCGAGCAGGGTGGGATTGCCTACCTCATCCACCGCATCCACGGAAAGCGTCCACAGCGAGCGCCCGTCCTTCATCATGTAATGCCGGTGGATGTTCTCCACCACCACGATGGCGTCGTCGACCAGGATGCCGATGGAGAAGATGAGCGCGAACAGGGTGATGCGGTTGAGGGTGTAGCCGGCCAGGAAGTAGATGAGGAGGGTCAGCCCCAGGGTGGCCGGGATGGCGATGAGGACCACGAGCGCCTCGCGCACGCCCAGGGCCAGCGCGATGAGCAGGGTGACCGATACCGTGGCCAGGAGCATGTGATAGATGAGCTCGTCCGACTTCTCCTTGGCGGTGTCGCCGTTGTTGCGGGTGACGGTCAGCTCCGCGCCGGCCGGCAGGAGGGCCGCGCGGGACTGCTCCACCCGGCGCAGGACCTCGCGCGCCACGGTCGTGGCGTTGGCGCCGCGCCGCTTGGAGACCGCGATGGTCACGGCGGGG
>MGTY01000081.1:0-5054 GCA_001799695.1 Elusimicrobia bacterium GWA2_69_24 | reverse complement strand
CGCGCCCGCCGGAGCGCCCGCGACGCCGGGCGTGAAGAGGACCTCGCGCTCGGCCTCGTCCGGGCCGTCCTTGACCTCGGCCACGTCGCCCAGCTCCACCGGGACGCCGCCGGAGACCCCGACGATGATGCGCCGGAGGTCGTCGGCGGAGTGGATGAAGGCGTCGGTCTCGACCTCGACGGTCTCCCCGCCGCGGGCCGTATGACCGGCGGGCAGGCGCGTATTGGACATGCGCAGCACCCCGGCCAGCTCCAGGGGCGTCAGGCGGCGCCGGGCGAGCTTCTCCGGGTCGAAGTGCACGCGGAACTGCCGCCGGTGCCCGCCGATGAGCTCGGTCTCGGACACGTTCTCCACCGCGCTGATCTCCTGCCGGACGGCCGCGGCCGCGCGGCGCAGGGCGTGCCCGTCGAGCCCCTGGCCCCAGAACGTCAACGAGAGGATCGGCACGTCGTCGATGGAGCGGGGCTTGATGAGCGGCATGGGCGCCCCGGGCGCCAGCATGTCGAGGTTGGCGGAGGTCTTGGTATAGATCCGGTTCGCCGCTTCCTCGGGGTTCGTCCCCACCTGGAAGCGGACGATGAACAGGGCGCCGCCCGGCTCGGCCGTGCTGTAGATGTACTCCACGCCGGGGATCTCCCACAGCCGGCGCTCCCCGACGTTGATGATGCGCTCCTCCACCTCGGCCGGACTGGCCCCCGGGAAGGGGACGAAGACGTCGAACATCGGCACGTTGATCTGCGGCTCCTCCTCGCGGGGCAGGTTGAGCAGGGCGAACGCCCCCAGCAGGAGGGAGCTCGCCACGATGAGGGGCGTGAGCTTGGAGCGTATGAAGGTGCCGGCGATGGCCCCGGCGACGCCGCCTTGCGCGCTCATGGCTGCACCTCACGGAGATTGCGGTCCAGGACGGCGATCCCCTCCGCATCGAGCGCGCCGGCCGCGAGGAGCAGGCCCGCGTAGCCCTGGTGGACCTCGTAGAGCGTCCCCCAGTACCCGGCCTGCGCGTCGGCGAGGCCGGCCTCCGCCCGCAGGACCTCCAGGATGCTCTGCCGGCCTTCGCGATACAGGGGCCAGAAGCGCTTGAGCGACTCCTCCGCGCGCTGGACGGCCTCGGCCGCGAGGGGCACGCTCTCCTGGGCGCCCTTGAAGCGCTGGTAAGACTGCGTCACCGCGACCCCCACCGACTCCTTGAGCCGGGCGCGCTGGCCCCGGACCGCTTCCTCCTGCCGCCGCGCCCGCTCCCGCCGCGGGAAATAGGAGAAGTCGCCGAAAGCCCACTCGGCGCGGACGCCGAACATGCGGTAGAGCGGGTTGCGGTCGAGGTCCCGCGAGTTGGCCTCGAGCATGCCGAAAGCCGAAAGCCGCGGCAGGACCGACGCGTCCGCCTGCCGGCGATTGACGGCGGCGGCCTTCTCCTGCAGGCCGGCTTCGCGCAGTTCCGGCCCGGCCTCCGCCGCCTGGACGAAGCGCTGGACGGACTCGTCGCCGCCGAACGGCGCCTCGCTCAACCGCCCGGAGACCTGGACCGCCTCCGGCGCGACGCCGAGCAGGATGGCGAGCGTGCCCCGCGCCGCCTCCAGCGCGCGTCCCGCCTGGACGCGCCGCATCCGCAGCCCGGCCTGGATGGCGCGGGCCGCCTCGTAGTCCGACCCGAGCACGAGCCCCTTCTCCTGCAGCTTGCGCGCGCTCTCGATGTCCGCCGAGGCGTCGGCCACGCGCCGGTCGAGGGCCGCGACGAGCGCCCCGCCCTGCAGCACGCGCAGATACGCGTCCGCGACCTGGAAGCGGGTCCGCTGGGCGTCGAGCTCCAGACGGAGCGCGGCGTCCGACACGGCCAGGGCGCTCAACTGCTGGCGGCTCTGCAGCTCCCAGGCGCTGAAGAGCGGCACGCCCAGCTCCAGGGCGTTGTTGAAATTGGTATGGAGGGCGGGCTCGTTCATCCGGCCCACGTCGAAGTGTTCCTGGGAGAAGGACTGCTGGCGCAGGAGGGAGCCGAACACGTAGACCGGGTCGTCGCCGCGGGTGTAGCCGCTGCGGGCGCTGAGCCGGGGCAGGCGCATTCCGAAGGTCTCCCGCCCCGCAGCCTCGGCCTCCAGGGCCTGGGCCCGCAGGGCGCCGCGCCCTGGGCTCCGGGACAAGGCGGCTTCGACCGCCGACTCCAAGGTCAGCTCGGCGTGCGCGATGAGCGGTGAAAGGACGGAAAGGATTACGGCGACTGAAAGCGACGTGAACCTCATGATCGGGACCTCCGCATCCACCCGTTAGATGCAACACTCTGGAAAAGGATTCAGGCCCCCTCCGGCCATTTCCTCCTGAGCTCGGCGTCGGAGAAGCCGAAATGATGCGCCAGCTCGTGGCGCAGGGTGAGGCGGAGCTGCCGCCGGAGGTCGGCCTCGTCTCCGCAGCAGGATTCGATGTTGGCCTGATACAGCACGATGCGCGCCGGAAGATGGGGCCCCGCGTCTACCGCGGCCATATCCTCGCGCGGCAGGCCCGTGTAGAGGCCGAGCAAAGACCGGGACCCGCTCCAGCGGCCGGCCTCCGGCCCCGGCCGGGCCCGCACGTCGATGGCGACGTTAAAGACGAGACGGCGGAAGACCTCCGGGACGTCCGCGAAGGCCTCCTCCGCCAGGTCGATGAAGCGGGACCGGGCCACTTTCATAACGGGTTAATTGTAAGCTAATCAGAGCATGAATAAAACCCTGGAAACCACGGAGGTCCGGAAACTGCTGCGCCGGAAGGTCCGGATCTGCGTGCTGACCGGCGCCGGGGTCTCGGCCGAGAGCGGGATCCCCACCTTCCGGGGCGCGGGCGGCCTCTGGCGGAAGTTCCGCCCCCAGGAGCTGGCGACCCCGGAAGCCTTCGCGCGCGATCCCCGCCTGGTCTGGGAATGGTACGACTGGAGGCGGGGCCTCATCGCCGCGGCGCGGCCGAACCCCGGGCATGAGGCCCTGGTCCGGCTCGAGCGGCGCTGTCCCAACTTCCTCCTGGCCACCCAGAACGTAGACGGACTGCACCTTCTGGCCGGCAGCAAACGCGTGGTGAGCATCCACGGCGATATCTGGGAACTGCACTGCACGGCCTGCGGCCGGAGCCGCGAGGACCGCGCCGTGCCCCTGCCCGAACTCCCCCCGACATGTCCGGACTGCGGGGGACTCCTGCGCCCCGGGGTGGTATGGTTCGGCGAAAGCCTGCCTCCGGGGGCGTTCGCGGCCGCCGCCGCCGCCGCGCGGGGAGCGGAAGCGTTCCTGGTCGTGGGCACGGCCGGGGCGGTGGAGCCGGCCGCTTCCCTGACGCGCCTGGCGCGGGAGGCGGGCGCTTTCGTGGTCGAAGTGAACCTCGAGTCTTCCGCGCTGAGCTCCCTGGCTGACGTATCCTTCCGCGGAAAAGCCGGAGAGATCCTGCCGGCGCTCGTTCCTTAAGGAGGATTCAGGCCCGGTAGACGGGGGCCCCGGAGAACGGGGCCGCGCTCCAGACCTCCGTGGCGGGGTCCCGAGCCGAGTCCGGAGGCGGGAACGGCGTCTCCAGAGCGGCCATCTCCGGGAAGAGGAGCGTGGCGAAGAAGCCGCGCGGTACGCGTCGGATGCGCATGCCCCAGTATGGCGCGGGAAGCGCCGCCGCGCAGGTGTCGGGAGCCCCAGACGCCGCCCGGCAAGCGGCCCAGCCGGGAGCGGGACCAATAGCACCGCCCTGTCCTTGCGCCTGAAACATGGGTTGGGTATGATGTGGGAGGATGATATTCCGGTTGCTGCTCGCGCTCCTGCTCCTGGGCCTGGCCCTGCCGGCCTCTTCCGCGGCCTTCCCGGCCTGCGTCCGGAAACGGAAAGGCCGCTACCAGGAGCCCGCGACCCTCAGCGCCCTGATCCGCTGCCAGCAGATCCTCCGCGACAAGCACATCGTCCGGCAGAAGAAGAGGGGCTTCACCCTCTCGACCGCCGACCAGGAGGCCCTCGAGGATTTCCAGCGGGAGGAGGTCCGCAACTACCTCGGGCGGCACCCGGACCGGGCCACGATGGCAGAGGGTCCCAACGCCGCGGAACCCAAGGGGAAGAAAAGGAAGAAAAGCGCGGACGACCCTCAGGAGCACCCGGCCGCGCCCCCTCCAGACGGAGAGCCGCAACCCCCCTCCCCTGAAATGGTCCGCGGCATGGTCGAGAATCTCCGCATGCAGTCGGGGGACCGCCCGGACCTCAAGGACCTCTCCTCCTCGATCGAGCTGGATGGGGCCACGCTGAGTCCCTGGACCTTAAGCAAGCTGAAAGCCATTGCCCGGAAAGCCAAATCCGAGGGCACGGACCTGAACCTGAGCCCGGAAGCCGAGCGCTGGCTGCTCTCGGATTGACTCCGCCTCGGTTTTTTCGATATAATCCAATCTCCTGACGGTGTCTTTCCCGGACGGAATTCCTGGAAACGACCCTCGATATCTTGTGCGCCGCACATGAGATATCCAGAGTCGTTTTCATTTGCGGGCGTAGTTCAATGGTAGAACACGAGCCTTCCAAGCTCGTTACGTGGGTTCGATTCCCATCGCCCGCTCCAGGACTTTGACGCGTTAGTGTTTTTCCGTTTCGGGGGGGGCAAGGAGGGCGGAAGCCCCCCCGAATTATCGAGTCGGGTGCATCATTTTGGTCGTTCGTCGCGGCATGGTCCGCGACACCTTCTGGGGGTTCAGCCGTCCTGGCGAGCGCAAGCGAGCCGACGGCGCCGAAGGGGGCGGAAGCCCCCTTGGGACGCACCGAGCGGAGCAGTTCCTTTCGGAGCGAGGCCTTCAGGCCCGGCCGCGGAGCGGCCGGGTGCGTCAGATGCTGGGGTAGCTCAGTCGGCAGAGCATCTCCATGGTAAGGAGAAGGTCGAGGGTTCGATTCCCTTCCCCAGCTTGGATTTGGCGGATTGCGTGAAAAAATCGGGTATGATATCGCTCATACCCCGTCTGTAAGGAGAAGCATCATGGCCAAAGCGAAGTTCGACCGGAAGAAGCCGCACGTGAACATCGGGACGATCGGACACGTGGACCACGGCAAGACTACTTTAACGGCGGCGATCACGCATGTGCTGTC
>MGTY01000080.1 GCA_001799695.1 Elusimicrobia bacterium GWA2_69_24 | reverse complement strand
CTGCCGGACTAGGATTCGAACCCGGACAACTCGGCCCGGAATCGCTCTCACAATCCTGGGCGCCCACAGTCGGGGTTCCCCGGGGACCCCAATCCTCGGCTAAGCGATGAATAGGCGCGCTATTCGACACCGCGACCCCATGCGAGGGGCCGTCGGAATCTCCCGGGGAGGTGACGAAGCAGCTGGCGGACTGTTTTCTAGCGGCGGTCCAATGGGGCTGTGCCCGGGCACAGTTGCTGAAGCGCTCCCGTCAGTAGAGGACGGTGTAGCGGTAGCTCTCTTTGGGGAACTGGAGCAGGCGCTCGCGGATGATCTCCATGCGGACCCGTTGGGAGCCGGGACCGGTCACGCTGTCCGCCACCCACGCCTTCGCCTGCGCCGCGTCGCCGGTCGCCTTGATCCGTCCGATCCGGCGCATGAGACCTTCCACCGCGGCCGGGAGTTTCTGGTAGTCGATGTGGAAGCGCTCCACGCCGTCCGCGTCGGAAGGGCCGAAGCGGAGGGCGCCCTCGGCGACAAGCCCCGCGACCTGGATGGCCGCCAGCTGGGCGTAGGGCTTGGGGCTGCCCGAGGCCTCGAACATCCCGGTGGCGATGTGGCCGAAGGCCCAGGCCAGCTCGCTGGTGTAGATCTGCTTCGCGCGGGCCGCGGTGATGAGCCCCTTGCGCCGGAGCAGTTCCACGTACCAGAGCGCGGCGGTCTGGGCCTTGAGTTCCTCCAAGACGCCGTCCAGCCGCCCGCCGAACACCTCCGAGGGGTTCTTCCCCCCCACCCGGAAATCGGTGTCCGGGCCGAGGTTGTGCGCGGCCTCGTGCAGGATGGTCCCCAGCAGCCGGGGTTCGCTGTCCTCGGGGAAGTCGGCCATGGCCTCGGCGTCGAGCAGCTGCCGCGCCTTCTCCCGCGCCATGCGGCGGGAATCCGGGTCCTCGCCGATGTTCGTCATGACCATGGTACGCCGCCGCCCCTGCGCCGCCACCTTGCCCCAGTTGGGCAGGGATTGCCCCGCTACCGCTCCCAGCCCCATGCGGGAATCTCCGTCGTTGAGGACGATCCGGATGAAGTCGGGGAAGGAGAATCCCGCGGCCTGGGCCTGATAGGGAGGCCCGATGAGGGCGGCCAGGGAATCCTCCATCTCCTGCCGCAGGGGGAGCAGGCGGTCCTGCCAGACGAGGGAGGTCCGGTCGATGAGCGCGAAGGAGAGGTGGAAGCCCGCCTTCTCCTGGCAGGGCTCGAAGCCCGTCTCGTCCGGGCCGACGCGCAGATACCACTTGCTGTTGCGGCTCCCCATGACGGACCAGGCCTCGTCGGCCTCCGACCAGTCGTTGGTCCGGAAGCCGCCGGCCGCGGCTGTGAGATAACGCTTGAGGGGAGCCTCGTCCGGCCCCAAAGACATCGCGGCCGCGCTCAGTTCCGAGGCGACCCGTCCCATCGTCTCCCCGTACGCAGCGGTCAAAGGCAGGGCGATGAGGGACTTCCCCTTGGCGCGTACGATGGTGAACGGGTCCAGGAGGCTCGCCGCGTCCGGGCGCGCCTTCAGCGCGTCGCATATGGCCGCGTCCTCCGCGAGCCCGTCGGGATACACGTCGGACTTGCGGGGCGGGAAAGCCGGCAGCGCGCTGCAGAACGGGTCGTGCTCGGTCTTGGGCGCCTCGCACCAGGGCCCCTGGTTGCGTTCGAAAAGGACGCGGCTGGCGGCGTCGTCCGGCGCCAAAGCATCCCGGTAGCGGGCCGCGCCCTTCTGCCGCAGATAGAGCTCCGACACGATACGGCTCGCGGCGGCGATGTGCTCCACGAAGCTCCGCTCCGCCTGGGGTCGGTCCCGGAAGTCGCTGAGCAGCACGGCCGGGCGCCCCTGGTCGAGCTCCCTCCGGACGGCTTCGAGGCGGCGGGCTTCGATCAGGCGGGCATAGGCCCGGTCGAACTCGGCGGTGAAGCCTTTCCCCGCGACCCAGCGCGAGAGGTCGGCGCCGACGCCCACCGGCACCAGCACCTCCGGCCGCAGAGCCCCTTCGGGGACGGCGTTCCAGAAGAGCGGGACGCCCGACGAGGCGGCCAGGCGGTTGAAGTCCTCCCGGGACAGGGTCGGCGCGGCAGAGGCCGCGGGCGGGGCCAGCAAGACGACGGCGGCGGCGAGCGTCAGGGGGAGATTCATGGCCCGATTCTACAACAATGGAGGCCCCCCACCATAACCTGACATATTCTGACTCATGCTGACATCGTGCCCCTTGTGGGCAGGGCTCTTGCTGGGCAATACTAAAGCAAGCCTGCGATCCCGCTTGCCATGGTGGAATGCCTGCTATGATCTTCGTCTATGAAGCGGTGAACATGACCTTGAAGGAGCGTTTCGTCGGCATCGGCACGATGCCGCTGGAAGTCATCACCAAGGAGCACCAGTCCTCCCCCCCCGGGTGCGCTCAGCATTGGGATTTCGCGAACCACAAAGTGGTCTATCACGACCTGATGCAGACCTACGAGCAGGCCGATGCCGACTACTTCATCCAGGACTACAAGCAGATGACGCCCATGCCGGGCTGGCGGATGATTTAGCCTCTTGGTCCTATAAGACCCTTGGTCCCTTTGGCCCTAGCCTATCCTGGGATTTCTCCTCATACTCTTGGCGTGAAGCTGAAGCGGGGACTCGCCGCCCTCCTCTCCCTCCTGCAGGTCGCCTGGTCCGTCTCCCTGGGGAGCTATCAGGCTTTCGCCGAGGTCGTGGTCCAGGTCCAGGTCCAGCAGCCCGTTTCGGGCAACGTCTCCCCGGTCCCGCTCTCCATGACCATGCCCGTGGGGAACCTGGCCGGCGTCTCCGGCGTCCAGCTGACGCCCGGGCTGTCCTCGCTCGGCACGCTCCCCAACGTCGCCTCTCCCAACGTGAACGTTTCTCCGTCCGTGCGGACCCGGGTCGCGGTGACGGCGTCCCCGGGGACGCCGTCTTTGGAGCGCGCTGTTCTTCCTGCCGCGGAAGGGACGCCTTCCTCCCTGTCCGCCGTCAGCCGGACCGGGGTGTCGACCGTCCGCTCCGCGTCCCCGGGCAACACCGTCTCGGCCGTGCAGAAGACCCCGGCCCCGGGCGGCACCGATCTGAAAGCCGTTCAAGGAGGAGTGCGCCAGGCGCTGGCCCTGCCGGGGTTGCAGCAGGAATCGCCTTCGGAGTCTTCCAAGGGCGCGGGCGACGCGCTCTTCGCCGCCCTGCAGGGCGAGCAGCTGATCCAGACCGGGGGTGCCGAGGTCGCCGGGGCGGCGGTGCGCACGGTCGCCGGCCGGCTCTCCGCCCGCTCCTTCCTCAAGCCCAGCCGGCCCGCCGCGGCGGATCAGGGATCCGCGCAGGGCGCCCTGCCGGCCCCGTCGATCTCGGACCAACAGGCGTCGACGCCGTTCTGGAAGAAGGCTTCCTTTAAGAAGACCGCGGCCGTGGTCGCGGCGGTCGCCGCCGTCGCGGCCCTGCCCTTCCTGGCCCCGTACGCCGGGACCGTGGCCGCCGTCGGCAGCATCACGCTCAGCGTGATCGGCATCCCCCAGATCATCCGCAACTTCAAGGCCGGGCGCGAAGGGGTCAAGGACCTGGTCCTCGCCAGCCCGCTCATCTGGTTCGCGGCCGCGGTGCTCCTGTCGGCGGTGTCCATCGGGCAGGGGTCCAACACCTGGTGGAACGTCGCGAACCTGGCCGGGGTGGCCGAGAGCGCCCTGGTGGTCGGCCAGATCAACTACTACAAGCGCGACTCCAAGGCCCTGAAAACGTCTTTGCTCACCGCGGCTTCGGTCCTGGCCCCCATCCCCCTCATGTTCGGGCAGTTCCTCATGCCCCTGTCGGCCTGGGTCACGGCCGCTTTCACGGCCGCCATGGGGCTCCTGTGGGTCCTGAACTGGCCGCAGATCCGGCAGAACTACCGCCTCTACCAAGCCGAAGGACGCGCGCCCCAGGGCATCGCCCCCCTCTACCCCGCGCTGGTCGCGCTCGGGAGCCTGCTGCACCTCTACGCGGCCTTCATGGGCGGCGACCTGCGCTGGGCCCTCAACGCCATCATCGCGATCGTGACCGCGGGCGCGGTGCTGGGCCAGATCTATTTCCCGAAGGCGACCAACGCGGTGGTGGGCCCCCTGGTCCGGCTGGTGGACCGGGTGCTCCCCGGGGTCAAGCCGCCTCCGGCCAACGCCCAGCTCCTCCAGCCCGTCGTCCAGCAAGCCCCGGCGACCGCCGCTCCGGTGGACGCGCAGCTCCTCTCCCGGGCCCAGGGGCTCGTGGACGCGGTGTTCCAGGGCAGCGACCTCCTCAAGTTCAAGGCCGTGGACCCGGGGCTCAGGCTCGACGCCTTCCTCGCCAAGGCCAAGGCCCTCCCCGGCCGCAGCCTCATCATCCTGGAAGCCCCCACGGCCGCCGGGAAATCCACCTTGGCCTCGGGCTTGAACAAGGTGCTGGGAACGCGCATCCGCGCCATCGAGGTGGACCGTTATTTCAAGTCGGGCCAGCAGGTGCCGCTCGGCCCCAACGGGGAGCCGGACTTCGATCGGCCCGAGGCCCTGGACCTGGACCGCGTGGCCGCGGACATCCGGGCGCTCCTGGCGGGTCAGCGCATCCAGCTCCCCGTGCACGACATGGCGAGCGAGACGACGCGCTACGACAGCGGCGAGTTCATGGAGTTGGGCCCCGACGAGGTCCTGGTCGTGGACTCCATCTACGCCTCGCATGAGAAGATCCTGCAGGCCGCGGCCGGCCGGCAGGTCCTCAACATGTACCTTTCCGCTCCCGCCGTGGTCCGCCTGGCCCGGCGCCTGGCCCGCGACAAGACGGTCCGCGGGGCCCCGGTCGAGAAGAACCTGCGGCGCTGGTCGATCATCCTCTCCGATGAGAAGCAGTACATCCTCCCCCTCGCCGCCAAGGCGGACCTGGTCCTGAACCTGATGTCGGAAGAGGAGCTCCGGGCGCTGCCCGGCGCCTACGCCAAGCTCCTCGCACAAGAGTGGGCAGCGGGCCGGCAGTCCCCGGAGCTGGACGCTCTGTTTCTGGACATGGTCCGGGAGTCCCTCCGCGCCGACGATGCCGTCGTCCCCTCCGCAGTCCTCCCGTAGCCTCGCTTGACGGCGATGTGAGAGTCCCGTGATAGTCCGTTGAGCCCCATTTCGCAGAATATAGCCTGGGGGCGGAAGACTGCGTATTGCGATGAGGAGAGGAAAATGGAAAAGAACGTGAAGCCGATACCTGAAGGTTACAACGCGATCACACCGGTGCTCACGGTACGCGACGCGGACAAGGCCCTGGACTACTACCAGAAGGCCTTCGACGCCCGGGAGCTCAACCGCATGCCGGGACCGGACGGCAAGATCGTGCACGCCGAGCTGAAGATCGGGAACTCCATCTTCATGCTGTGTGAGGAGAGCCGGACGATGGGCTGCCTGTCCCCGCAGTCCCTCAAAGGGACGCCCGTCGGACTCTACCTGTACGTCAACGACGCGGACGCCGTGTTCAAGAAGGCGGTACAGTCGGGCGGGACGCAGAAGGAGGCTGTGCAGGACATGTTCTGGGGGGACCGGTGCGGCACGCTGACCGACCCCTTCGGCCATGTGTGGACCGTGGCCACGCGCAAGAAGGACCTCACTCCCAAGGAGATCGCGGCGGGGGCGGAGGAGTTCTTCCTGCAGGCGAGCAAAGCCTGACGCGAAGGAAAGTCCCGCGAGGGTCCCGCTCCGCGCTTCGGGGCGGACCCTCGCGCCTTTTTTAGCCTCCAAGAAGCCGGGCCCTAGGGCCCAGACCGCGCCGGGCCCTACGGTGCTTTTTCAATCGAGGGCCGGTCGTGCTACAATGGTCGCAGACGATGCGGCTCCGTAGCGCGGAGAGGTGTCCCATGACGAGAACGATCGCGGTCGCGGTGATCTCCCTGATTTCGGCTCCCTGGGCGTTCGCCGGGATGCCCAGGAACGGGGACAGCCTGTTCAATGGGGCCATCAACGACGCCTTCCTGCAGATCCGGACAGCCTCGGCCGTCACCCTGGCCCGCATGGATGAGAGCGACCTGATGGAGCTCCTCCGGGACCGCGACGCCGAGGTCCGGGTGTCGGCCCTGAAGACCGCGCGCTATGAGATGGGCATCCATACCCGGGTGCGCGACCGGGTCATGGAGATGGCTCGGGACGGCCGCGAGGAGGTCAGCGTCCGCCGTGAGGCGGCCCGGACCCTGCACTGGATCAACAACATGACCGAGCCGCGCGACGTCCTTCTGGACCTCGCCCGCCGCGACCGCGAGACCGCGGTGCGGGTCATGGCTTACAAGGCCCTCTTCAACGTCAGCATGAGCAACAGCGATGTGCGCGACGAGCTCCGCGACGCCGCCCGCGGCGAGCGGGAGCCCGAGGTCCGGCGGGCCGCCATCTGGGCGCTGTTCGACAGCACCGGCGACTCGGACGTCTCCGGCGCCCTGAAGGACATCGCGGTCTCCTACCGCGAGGACGACGCGACGCGGGCCGAAGCGGTGAAGAGCCTCTACCTGGCGATGGGCCGCTCCGAGGTGCGCGAGGCCGTCCTGCGGATCGCGCAGGACTACCGCACGGGCGCCGAGCTCCGCATACCGGCGGTCTACGCCTTGAGCGCCGTCCGGGGGATGTCCGAGATCGACGGAGCCCTCGAGGACATGATCCGCGGGTCGGACCGCGAGGTCAAACTGGCCGCCATCAAGGCCCGGTCCGACGACGTGGTGTTCTTCCGGAGCTACTTCCACCTGGGGCTCAAGCCCCATCCGCACCAGTACATCTCTCCGCTCGAGTTCGAATAGACCGCAGCCGCCTGCGGCTATCTCTGGTTGGCCGGGTCGAGGTTGTCCCGGAAACGCTCCCACTCGTTGAAGGCGGCCATGGAGCCGCCGCTCTGGGCCTGCTTGACTACCGCCTGGCGCCAGGCCTGGGCGGAGGCGGCCAGCGCGCGCAGGGCGGCCTGGTCGAGCACGAGGGTCCGCTCCCCATCGCTCACGATGACGGCGACGAAGTCCTGGGAAGCCCTCGGCGCCCGGCTCATCATCTCGCCCTGCTTGATGGTGATCGGATCATTCCGGTTGTGGACGATGACGATGGCCCCCGGCTGCCCCTTGCTGACGCCGCGGGTCGAGCCGTAGGAGGAGCCGACCTCTATCCCGTAGCCCCCCCAAACCGCCGCGCTCTCGCCGCTCATCCCCCGGTAGGAGGAGGTGGCATCGATGCCGTCGGAGAAGATCATCCCGAGCAGGCCCTTGAGGGAGGTCCCGTGGGAGACGACCTCGTTTTCCTTCAGGCCTAGGGCCCGCACGGTCTCGCGCGCCCTGGCCAGGAGAGCGCCGGTATAGGCTTTTTGGAGCCGCGTGATCTCGCCGACGTCCCCCTTCGCGTAGGCCTGCTTCCCCTTCAGAGCGTTCCCCACCGGGGACTTGAGGGACTCCAGGAGCCCGCGCAGCAGCCCCTTGAAATAGGCCGGGTCGGAGGTGGACGTCTTTGCGTCGCGGGTACCCTGCTCCAGGAGGTCCAGGCTGGCGGCGGCCGGAGCCGCGGCCGCGGCGGATTGGGCGAGCGTCTTCTGCGGGTCGGGCAAGGGCAGGGCGCGCGCGGCGCGGCCCGCCTGTTCGACGACGGCAAGGCGTTCCTGCCGGGGCATCGCTCCGATGGCATCGTCCATCGGGGCGTCCGGGGCGGAAGCGGCGAGCTTCTTGGCGAAGAGGTAGGTGCTCAGCAGGTCCTGGGCGGCGTCCTGGGGGGTCTGCCAGTAGGACTGGTCCTTGGTGAGCGCGCCGGCGTCCATGAAGACCACATCGCCGCGCGAGCGCTTGACCCCGTTGATGACCTGGTCCGCGGTGAGGATCATCATCTGGGGGGAGTCCCGGCCTCCCCAACCGGCGCGGCGCAGGAGCTCGATGCCCAGCATGGCCTGCTCGAGGGTCTTCTTGCTGATAAGGGAGAGCGTTTCCGCCGGGGTCAGGTCCGCGGATTCCTTGCCCTGGACGAGCTCCATGGCCAGGGAGGGATTGCCGGCCACGTCCACTTCGGCGAAATACCGCGGAGCCCAGCCCGGGGGCAGGGCCTTGGCCATCTCCCGGCCCTGTAGGAGCTCGTTGCGGAGATAGAGAAGATGAGGTCCCCATTTGCCGTCGCTCGGGAAATCGAAGGTCTTGACCGCGACGTCCGTCCCGACCGGCTTGCCGTCCGGGCCCGGGAGCTGCATGGAGCCGCGGAACACCGGCCCGCTCGAGCCGCCGCTCAAGCTCAGGATCCCCTTGAGGAAGACCTGCGGCGCCCCGCGGGCCTTGAGCTGTTCCCGGTAGCCCTGGGGCGGATCGCGTAGGCGGGCGGGCCGGCCGGAGCGCTGTTTGAGTTGGGCCGCGGCAGCGTCGAGCACGGCTCCGTTGTAGTCGGCGAAGGGATCGAGCTGGGTCTTGGGCGCGGGCTTGGCGGAGAGCTGCCGCGCGATGTCCCGGTACAGGCCGTCGTAGAAGGCTTTCAGCGGGTCCGCCCGTCCCAGCATGCGGTCCATCATCCCCAGGGCCGGCTCCGGCTCCGCTTCCCCCGCGTCCACCACGAGGGCCTGCCGTCCGGGCAAAGACGCGGTCCGGCCGACCATGATGTTGTCGAGCATGTGCACCTGGTCGGTCAGGCGGACGCGCGCGGCCAGGAGTTTGTCGAAAAGCCTGCGCACCAGGGGGAGGTCCGCCGAGGTCCCGTCGCGCAGCGTCGTCCCTTGGACCCGCTCCTGGATGAGGTAGGCGAGACGCCGCCCACCCTCTTCTTCGAGGAGGCCCACCTGCAGGACTTTGGGAGCGGCGCCGACGGCCTGCAGGGGCTTGCGCTTGGCTATCTCCCGGTCGCGCTCCATGCGGCTGCCGGCGACGTCGTTGGAGCCCGCTTGGTTGAACAGGGTGACGAGGTAGGCCGGATCGTCGGGATGGGCCAGTACGTCCTTGAACCCGCCGCCGCCCACGTATTCGACCGACCTGCCGTTGAGGGTCCAGTTCCGGCGGCCGCCGGTTTTTCGGCCGGTCTTGACCAGGCCCAGCTCCGCCGCGGAGCGGCTCGCGCCGGCTCCGGAGACCGAGACACCGCCGGGATCGGCGAGAGGCTCGGCGTTCTGGACCGAGGCGTCGAAGAACTGCGAGGAGAGCGTTCCCGCCTCTTCTTCGGAGAGGTCTTCGCCCCGGGCGGCCCCCTGGGACATGGATTCCAGCTGTCCCTTGACCGTCACTGCGGGCGGGGCCTTCTTGGGTACTTCGCGCGTCCCCGCGGCCTTGACCGGGGAGAGCCTGGACACGGGGACCGCTTTGGAGCCGTTTTGCCCCGCCGGCAGGATCGAGGCCTGCACCCGGGGGGTGATCTCGACCGAGCGCAGGGTGGCGTCCACCTTGGGTGTGGATATCCCGGGGAGGACGCCCGACGGGTTAACGCTGGGGGTGAGGGAGAGGTCGCCCGTGGGAGATACCAGCGGGGCGTTCAGCCCGCCGGCGGAGGAGCCGACCGCGGATATGCCGGAGTTGCCGCCGACGTTGGACTGTATGGGAGGGACTTCGGTGACCGGGCCACAGAGAGCGGCCTGGGGAGCCAGGAGCAGGACGGCAAGAATCGCGACGGCACCCGGGAGGGGCATCCGGTCACCTCTGCATGCAAGTGTGACCCCGGAACGATAAAAAATCAATCCCCCTCGGACTATAAGGTCTCCCTCTCCCCGCGGGAGAGGGTTGGGGTGAGGGGTCTAAGGCTGTTGGAGGGAGGGCTCGGAGGAGCGGGTGGGCGGGGTCCGGACCGTCTCCACGCCGGCGACCGGGCGGCCGGGGTCCAGCCGGAGCTGGAACACGCGGCCCTTGCCGTCCGCCTCGTAGTAGTACCGGGCCTCGACGTAGACGCGCACTTCGCCGGGTTTCCCGGACAGGCGGTAGCCGCCGTCGGCGTGCCGGGTCACGGCGACCTGCGCGCCCGAGGCGTCCGTCGCGGCCGCGAAGAAGGCGGGCACGGGCCGCCCCCCCTTGTTGAGGATCGCCAGCTTCCAGACGCCCGGTCCGTCCGGCGCCGCAACGATATCGAGGCTGTGCGGGAACACGATGGCCTGGTCCACGGACTCGATGCGCACGGCGCGGTAGGCGGCTCCGCCCTGGGCGTGCCGGATCGTGGAGGCGGGGTTGTCGCCGAAGGAATCGTGCACCATGAAGTAGGCATTGCGGCCCCAATCATCGTCTCGCCGGTTGGCGGAGCACTCGACGAAGCGGTCCGAGCCTTCCATGCAGAAATAGCCGATCACGGCCACCGTGTGGGCCCCGGGCAGGCGCGGCTTGTCCGAGTGCTCGAGCTGGACGTAGGCGATGCCCCACTTGTCGATGGCCTGCGCCAGCTGCTGGGCGTGGTCGGCCGGGGTGTTGGAGTGGAGCGGATGGTTGCCGAAGAGCTGGACCCAGCGCCCTTCCATGGCCGACATCGCGGGCTCGTAGCGGTAGGTCGCGCCGGTGATGGGGTCCTTGACCTCGTAGGGCCGGCTTTCCACCAGGAGCTCCGCGTAGCCGCGCGGCTCGTAGGGGAAGGCGGTCTGGCGCACGGGGTCCTTCTGGATGAACGCCGGCGGGACGACGAAGTTGGCCCAGCCCTGACCGGAGCGCTGGATGTACTCGAGCTCGAACATGTCCGGGCTCGTGCCGGGCTCGACCCGGCCCGTGGAGCCGCTGCGCTGGGCCGGGAGCGGTTCCATGCCGAGCTGCAGGCGCCACCAGTCGTTGACGGTCGCGGCCGCGTAGGAGAGGCAGACGAAGGGCGGCTCGTTGGGCCGGCCGTCGTACTTCCATTCCGGGATCTTGCCGAAGGTCCGCTCCGCGTTGCCCTGCCGGACGAGTTCGTTGATGCGCGAGACCCATCCCGGGGTCTCTTCCTGGTTGCGGTGATAGAGCTGCTCGAAGCCCGGAACGGTGAGGCGCAGGCGCTCGGGGACGAGTCCGAGGTCCAGGGCGTAGCGCGGGGCGGGCGGGAGCTTCTCGTCTTCCAGGCGCAGGACGGGGCGGCCGGAGGACCTGACCGCGGGTCCGGCGAGAGTCGGGAAGCCCCCCCTCCCGTCGAACAGGCGGTCGAGGGAGGGCGCGTCCCAGGTCCCGGCAGGGCCGGCGGGGACGGGGACTTGGGCGTTCAGGAGCGCGGGAAAGAACAGGAGGGAAAGCCAGGACATCGACGACATAGGTAGATTATACCACCGAACCGGCGGGTTTAATCCGGCGCGCGCAGGGCGGCCTCCAGGCCCCGGGTCGCCGCGGCTAGGCGCTCGTAGTCCAGGGTCTCCGGGAGGTCGGTCCGTTCGTGGTAATGGGGGTTGCGGTAATTGGCCGTGTCGGTGAGCAGGAGCGCCGGGAACCCCGCGTCCCAGTAGTTGGCGTGATCGGAGAGCCTCAGGGCCTGGATGCCGGGCAAGGTGCGCGCCACGAGACGGACCCCGCCGGCGCGCCGCCAGGGACGGGACACCTTCTTCAGGAAGGCGCGGCTGGAGGGATTCGCGACCAGGGCCAGGAAATCGCCGCGGTCGGGCATGAACCACTTGAGGAACGGGAAGAATATCTGCGAGCCCGGCCGCTCGTCGAAATAGCCCAGCATCTCCAGGCTGATCATCCCCTCGACTTTCTCGTCCTTCCGCTTCAGGGACTGGGCGTCGTGCCAGCTGCCCATGTTCTGGGTCCCGAAGGCGGGCGGCTCCTCGGTCGAGAACGCGACCAGGCGGACCCGGCGGGGCGGCGCCGAGGCCTGCAGGGCGCGGGCCAGTTCGAGCAGCACCGCGACGCCGCTGGCGTTGTCGTCGGCGCCCGGGGTGCCGTAGGCCGTGTCGTAGTGCGCGCCGATGACCCACAGCCCCTCGTCCGGACGCGCCGGTCCCGTCGTGACGGAGATGTTGTAGAAGGTCGTCCCGTTGCGGATGGCGCCCATGAACTTCCCGTGATAGGGCTCCACCACCGGGTCGTAGCCTAGGGCCTTCAGCCGGGCCGCGACTTCGTCCCGGGCGCGGTCGAGTTGTTTGAGCGTCACGGCGCTGCGCTCGCCGATGCCCGAACTGAGGGCGACGACGTGCTCCCGGTGCCGCGCCGCCTCGGCGCTCAGCGCCGACACCGGGGCGCGCGTGGGCGCGCTCAAGCCCAGTTTGCTGGCGGGATGCACGGGCGGAACGGCCGATGCCAAGAACAGGGCCAGGCCCCCAAAAAGGACCCGGTAGACGGCGAACAGGTCCAGGTTGCTCTTCTGCAGATAGCTGAGTAGGAAGCGGATGCAGGCGACGCCCGTGACGGCGGCGCAGACGATCCCGGTCCAGAAGGATGAGTCGAGGCTTCCCGGGGTGAGGTCCTTGAACTTGAGTATTCCGGCCCCCAGCACGATGGGCACCGAGAGCAGAAACGAGAAGCGGGCCGCCTCGACCCGTTTGAAGCCCATGAAGAGCGCGGCCGTCAGCGTGATGCCCGAGCGGGAGACTCCCGGTACGATGGCCAGGGCCTGCGCCAGTCCGATGAGGGCGCATTCCTTCAGGCCCAGGTCCGCGAAGCCCTTTTCCTTGCGGCCGAGCCGGTCGGCGGCGGCGAGCAGGATCCCGAAGGCGATCAGGCAGACGGCGATGGGTTCGGGTTTTCGGAAGAGCGATTCGACCCACTTCTCGGCCGCCAGCCCGGCGATGACTCCCGGGATCGTGCCCAGGACGATGCCGTCGAAGAGCCGCCGGTCCTGGGAATCCTCGCGGCGCAGGCCCGCCTTGGCCAGGTTCAGCCAGTCCTTCCAGAATACGATGGCCAGGGCCAGCAGCGTTCCCCAATGCAGGGCCACGTCGTAGGCCAGGCCCTGGTCCGGCCAGCGCATCATCCAGGGCACCAGGATGAGATGGGCCGAGGAGGAGATGGGCAGGAGTTCGCCCGCCCCTTGGACGGCGCCGAGCACGGCGGCATGCAGCAGGGTCATCGGATCCTATCCTTGAGGCGGAGGATTCGGCGAGAGGCTGCCTCGAGCCGCGCGCGCGGGAGACGGCCTTCCTGGACGGCGCGCACGATCGCCGCGCGGACGCGCTCCGCGGCGGCGAAGTCGTAGGCGCCTCGGTTGTTGGAGAGGGTCAGCATGTCGGTCCCCGCCCGGAGGGCGAGGACGGCGGCTTCCTCGAGGGTGTGTTTCTCGGTCGCGGCGCCCATCTGCAGGTCGTCGGAGAGCACGAGGCCGTCATAGCCGAGTTCGCCGCGGAGCATCCAGGTGATGGCGGCGGAGGACAGGCTCACGATGTTCTTGGGGTCGAGGGTCCGATGGTAGAGGTGGGCGGTCATCACGCAGTCCGGAGCCTTGGCCGCGAACAGGGACCGGTACGGGAGCAGTTCCTTCTCCAGATCGGCGGTGGCGCTCACGTCCGCGACCCCCTGATGCGGGTCGCTGACGCCGGACCCTTCGCCCGGGTAGTGCTTGATGCAGTTCAGGACTCCCCGCTTGCGGAGCCCGCGGATGAACGCGGCGGCGTGCTGGGAGACCAGGTTCGGGTCCGGGGAATAGGCGCGGCCCCAGCGTCCGATGGCGGGGTTGCGGGGGTTGAGGTCCAGGTCCACGACCGGGGCCAGGTCCCAGTTCATGCCGACCGCCCGCATGGCGCGTGCGATGCGTTCGGCCTCCTGCCGGGTGCGTTCGGGGTCCTGCTTGCCTAGCCAGCGCGCGCTGCGGATGTCGCCCAGGCCCGGGAGGGCCCGCAGGCGGTTCACCACCCCGCCTTCCACGTCCGCGGCGATGAGCAGCGGCGCGTCCCCGCAGCGGCGGGCCATGGCCTGCAGGTCCCGCGTCAGGCGCGCGGTCTGCTTTTGGGAGAGGATGTTGCGCGGGGTCCCGTTCTCCCCCACGTCGGTGTCGAAGAGGATGACGCCTCCCGCTCCGGCGCCGCAGACTATACGCTCGAAATCACCCCCCGCGGCGGTCTCGCCCCGGGCGCCGACCAAAAGCACCCGTCCCGCCAGCCGCTCGAGGCTCTCCGCGGCGGCGGCTCCGGCGGGGACGGCGGCGAGGCAGACGAGGGCGAGGCCGGAGAGGGCGCGTCTCAAAGCCCCTCCGCTCCGAGCGCCTGCAGGCGCCGGCGCAGGAGGGCGGCGTACGCGGCTTTCTTCGCCTTGGGGACTGAGGTGGCCTTGGGGAGCTTGAGGGCCAGGAAGTTGAACCACTTCCCTCCCTTGGCGATCCGGAAGTCCAGGTGCGGGCCGGTCGATATCCCCGTGGAGCCGACATGGCCGATGACCTGGCCCTGCCGCACGTGGACGCCGGAGCGGATGCCCGGGCCGTAGCGGCTGAGGTGCCCGTAGAGGGTGGTGTAGCCGCCCGCGTGACGGATCTCGACCGTCTTGCCAAAGCCCCCCCGCCAGCCCGCCGCTCTCACCGTGCCTTGGCCGATGCTGACGACCGGGGTGCCCTGGGGCGCCGAATAGTCGATGCCGTGGTGGGGGCGGCGGATCCTGAGGACCGGATGCCAGCGGCTGTTGGAGAAGAAGGAGGAGATCCGGCGGAAGTTGAGGGGCGCGCGCAGGAACATCCGAGCCAGGGACTCTCCCTTCTCGTCGAAATACGCCCCCTCGAACAGGACTCCGACCTCCACCCCGCTGCGCTTGCCCCCGTAGAGGGCCCCCTGGACCTCCCGGCTCCACACCCGGCCGTCCGGGGTCTGCTCCTCGACCCAGTTCACCGCGTAGCGGTCCCCGTCCCGGGTCTCGGTCAGGAAGTCGATGCTCCACTGGAACACGTCGGTGAACTCCTGGATGATCTCGGCCGGGACCCTTTCCCGGCTCATGGACAGCCACAGGCTGCCCCGTATGTCCCCGCGCTCCGTGCGCTGAACCTGATGCAGGGGCGTGTCGTACACCGTCGTCTTGAAGGAGTCGCCCTGCCGGGTGACCACCGCGCTCTTGCGTCCGCGCAGGAGGGTCAGGTGCTGGAAACTCCCGTCCGCGGAGCGGGTGATGCGGAAGTGGTCGCCCTTGTGCAGGGGCGCGGAGCCGCCGGCGGGGCGGAGGGCCTTCAGTACGGCCTTGGTCTCGTCCTCGGAGGACCCCGACTCCTCCATGGCGTCCGGAAGGCTGTCCTGGGCGAGATTACCCTCGAACACGGTCACCCTCTGGTAGGGGCCGTCGAGAGCCGTGGCGTTGTCCTGGAGGTTGCGGTAGTAGCGCCAGCCGGCCCAGAGCAGTAGGGCCGCGCTGGAATAGAGCGCGATGCGCTTGAGGAGCAGTTCGAGGCTGTCGGTCTTGGTCCGGCGGCCCGGCCGCCGGTGCCCGCGATGATGCGGAGCGTGTTCCATGGCCGGATATTATAGTGCTTCCGTCCGTGCAAGGGAACCATGCGCCCGCCGAGGCGTATCAGGCGAAGAGGGCGCCCACGAAGGCGTTGAGGCGGCGGAAGACGTTGCTCAGCAGGCCGTGGTACTCGATGGGCTTGCGGTAGGGGCGGATGGGGCGCGCCGCGGTGCCGATGAGGATCGGGAGCGTGAAGAGGAAGGAGGCCCCCAGGCCTTTCCAGCTCTCGGCCCAGATCTTCCCCCCCTGGAGCTCTACCATCGCCCGGGCGAGGGTGAGGCCGAGGCCGGTGCCGCTGGACATCTTGGCGCCGAGGGCCGACTGCTCGAACGACTGGAAGATCCTCTCGAGGTCCTTGGCCGGGATGCCGGGACCCGAGTCCTTGACCCGGAATTGGACCGTGCCGGCGTGGCCGTGCCCGCCCAGCTTCGCGGAGACCTCGACCTTGCCGCCGGCCGGGGTGAACTTGATGGCGTTGGAGAGGAGGTTGATGATGACCTGTACGGTGCGGCGGCGGTCGGCCTGGACCCGGGGCAGGGGCTCGTCGGAATCCACGCGGATGAGGCGCACGCCCTTGGCCACGGCCCAGGCGCGCATGGCGTCGATGGCGTCCGACAGGAGGCTCTCGGGGGCGACCGGTTCGAGGTCCATGCACATCTTGCCGGCCTGGATCTTGGAGAAGTCCATGATGTCGTTGATGAGCCCGTCCAGGCGGTCGGCGTTGCGGATGGCCAGGACCACGGTCTCCCGCTCATCGGGGCTCAGTTTGTCGAAAGAGCTCATCTGCAACAGGCCCAGGGCGGAGCGGATCGAGGTCAGCGGGGCCCGCAGTTCGTGCGTCATGTAGGAGCCGATCGCGGCCTCCTTGGCCGGCTCGGCGGGAAGCGACGGTTTCGTGACAGGGGCGGCCTGGGGAGCCGGTGCTTGGCTTCCGTGGTCGACCAGGTCCTCCCAGTGGTATTGCCCAGCCATGGCTTCTGTCCCTCTCACGCTATCAGTATGCTGCATAAGCGTTAATGGGGTATTACAAGGATGTTAATAGGATGTTACAGAAACCGATACCCCCCTCCTGAATCAAGTACGACTGAGGGGTACTTTTAGTTCCCCGAAAATGGGATTAAGGAAGGATTTCCAGCAGATTGCGACTAGAGGCCCATTTCGCGGAGGAGGTCTTCCTCCGGGAGGGTCTGGGGGGTGGACTCGGACCCGGCCCACACGGGCTCGCTCTCGGATTCGGCATCGTTCTCGGCGGAGCCGTCGAACATGTCCTGAAGGCGCTCCGCGGAGGGCAGCTTCTCCCCTTTCTGGGAGAGGGAGGCGGAGGCCTTGGAGAAGGTGGAAGTCTGGGCGTTGACGGCCGCGGCGGCCGCCCTTACGGGGGTCGCGGCCTTGACGGCGGGGGCCGCGGCGGTCAGGGTGACGGCGACGCTGGGGAGCCGGTACACGGGCTGTCCGGGGAGGGTCGGGATCCCCAGGGGATACATGGCGGCTTTCGGAAGTTCGATCACCGGCATGGGGAACGGGAGAGGGGTGTTATTGATGATATGGGTGGGGACGAGGGGGATGATCTGCATGGGGACCTGCGTGGGGGCGGGGATCACTATATGGGCGCCCGCCCAGAGGTTGGTGGCGAAAAAGCCCCAGAGCACGGGGGCCAGAAAGGGGATGGGTAATTTCTTCATGCCTCAAGTATAGCTCCCCCCCTCCGCGGCTGTAACTGACAGGGGTCAACGAATCGACTTGATTGCCGTGGTTGACCGCGGTCAAGTCCGTTCTGGGCCCTTGGTCCCGACTGAAAATGGGACCTTCGGTGCCGGGCTCGGCGGCTGGACTTGGGCCGAAAATATTGCTGAAATAGCCCAGGCCCAGGCAGCCCCTGGCGCATCAGCCAAGAGGACCTTGCATGAACAACGGCAGCTATCGCCTTCCAGAGCCGTCCAACGAGACCATCCTGAACTATGCCCCCGGCAGTCCCGAGCGGGCTGAGATCCGCGCCAAGCTCAAGGAGCTGGCCGCGCTGAAGCTGGACATCCCCCTGGTCATCGGGGGCAAGGAGGTCCGGACCAGGGACATGGGCGAGAACCGCGCCCCGCACGACCATAGCAAGCTCCTGGGACGCTATCATAAGGCCGGGAAGAAGGAGGCCTTGGAGGCCATCAAGGCCGCCATGAAGGCCCGCAAGGAATGGACCGCCATGCCCTTCGCGGACCGGGCTGCCATCTTCCTGCGCGCCGCCGAGCTCCTGGCCGGGCCCTACCGCCAGGTCCTCAACGCGGCCACCATGCTCTGCCAGTCCAAGACGGTCTACCAGGCCGAGATAGACTCGGCCTGCGAGCTCATAGACTTCTGGCGCTGCAACCTCAAGTTCGCGGAGCAGATCTACGCCATGCAGCCCTTCTCCCCGAAGGGGGAGTGGAACCGCTGCGAGTACCGGCCGCTGGAGGGCTACGTCTTCGCGATCACGCCTTTCAACTTCACGGCCATCGCGGGAAACCTGTGCACGGCCCCGGCCATGATGGGCAACACCGTGGTGTGGAAGCCCGCCCGCAACACCATGTTCACGGCCCATTTCATCATGAAGATCCTGAGGGAGGCCGGCCTGCCCGACGGGGTCATCAACATGGTGACCGGCCCCGCGGAGGTGGGTGAGACCCTGCTCGACCATCCCGATTTCGCGGGCTGTCATTTCACGGGCTCCACCCCGGTGTTCCATTGGATGTGGGGCAAGGTCGGGCGGAACATCGGCAAGTACAAGACCTATCCGCGCCTGGTCGGCGAGACCGGCGGCAAGGACTTCGTGTTCGCGCACGCCTCGGCGGACGTGGACGCCGTGGCCACGGCCCTGACCCGCGGCGCCTTCGAGTATCAGGGACAGAAGTGCTCGGCCGCCTCCCGGGCCTACATCCCGGAGTCCATGTGGAAGACGCTCAAGGTCAAGCTCGGCGAGCACCTGAGCCGCATCAAGATGGGCGACGTGGAGGACTTCTCGAACTTCATGGGCGCGGTCATCGATAAGAGCGCCTACGAGTCCATCACCCCCTACATCGACCAGGCCAAGCCCAAGAACGGCGCCAAGATCCTCTACGGCGGCAAGTACTCCTCGGAGAAAGGCTGGTTCATCGAGCCCACCATCATCCGGGCGACCCAGCCCGACACCAAAACCATGGTGGAGGAGATCTTCGGGCCCGTGCTGACCGTCTACGTGTATCCGGACAAGAAGTTCCTGGAGACCCTGCG
Organism: Elusimicrobia bacterium GWA2_69_24; assembly: GCA_001799695.1. Taxonomy (GTDB): domain Bacteria; phylum Elusimicrobiota; class Elusimicrobia; order UBA1565; family UBA1565; genus UBA10166. Next base: position 1,020 of record MGTY01000080.1, on the reverse strand, counting down.
CCTATGCGACCGGACCTCGCAGTATGCCCTGACCGGGTCCATCATGTCCACGGACCGCAAGGCCGCCGCCTTGGCCGAGAAGGAGCTGGAGTACGCGGCCGGGAACTTCTACATCAACGACAAGCCCACCGGGGCGGTCGTGGGCCAGCAGCCGTTCGGCGGGGGCCGGGCCTCGGGCACCAACGACAAGGCCGGCAGCTGCCTGAACATGATCCGCTGGACCTCCATGCGTTCGATCAAGGAGAACCTCCTCCCCCCCAAGGACTTCCGGTATCCGTTCATGGGCGAGGACGCAGCCGAGACTGCGAACAACGGCAAGCGTTCGCGGGTCGCGGCAGCGGCGTAACGCTGGATCGATGCGGATACTGCTGACGGGGGCGAGCGGATATCTCGGGCGTTACCTGGCCGCCCGGCTGGGGAAGGTGCACGATGTGGTGGGCACCTACCGGTACGAGTCCGCCCCGGCGCCGGGCTGCGTCCTGCGCCAATTGAACCTGACCGAAAAGGACGCCGTGGCCCCCCTGGTCCGGGAGGCCGCCCCGGACATCATCATCCACGCGGCGGCGATGTCGCACCCGGACCCGTGCGAAGGGGACCCGGAAGCGGCCCAGCAGGTCAACGTGGAGGGCACCGAGTTGCTGGCCCGCGCGGCGGCGGAGCGGGGCGCCCGGATGATCTTCATCTCCACGGACCTGGTGTTCGACGGCAAGAAGCCGCCGTATCGGGAGTGCGACCCCCCCAGCCCGCTCTGCGTCTATTCCCGCGGCAAGGTGGAGGCCGAGCGCCTGGTGCGGGAACTGGTGCCGGAGAGCCTCACGCTGCGGCTGTCCTGGAGCTACGGCTGGAAGCCGGTCGGCCGCCTCATGTTCTGCGACGTGCTGTACCGCAACCTGTCCGCGGGCAAGGGCATGCGCCTCTTCTCCGACCAGGTCCGCACCATGCTGTACCTCGAGGACACCGCGGAGATGATCGCGCGCGTCGCGGAGATGAAGCCCTGGCCCGAGATCGAGGGCCGCGTCC
>MGTY01000079.1 GCA_001799695.1 Elusimicrobia bacterium GWA2_69_24 | reverse complement strand
GCTTCTGGCGCGTCCGGCGATCACTGCCGCCCGTCCTGTCCACCTCATGGACTCCCGTGCACGTGAGCTGAGCGGCGAGAGTTTAACCACGGACTGTTGAGGTCTGCATTCGCGTCCGCGACGGCGTCGCCTGCCTGAGTCTGCTCTTCCGCCCCGGTGGTGGCGCGACGTGGTGCTGCGGTGCGGTCGGTGGGCCAGTGGCGATCTATCGTCACGTCGAGGCTTCAGCATGAGTGGCCTGACGCCCGGCGGGCCCGGCGGCAAGTACCTCGGGCGCACGGAGCCGTTGACGCCGAGCGAGTACCGCGTGCTCCTGGGCGAGGTCTGCGATCAGCTCGCCCGTGAGCCGGAGATCCTGGACCGGCTCACCGAGGCGATCCTGGCCGGCGACCTGACGACGACGACGGAGATCACGACGCACCTGCGGGACCTGTTCACCATGCTCGAGGCGCTCCTGCGCCGCGTGACCGTGGCGGACGAGCGGAGGGCGTCATGACCGCCCGCCTCGCGCCGGCTGCGGCGCGCGTCACCGTGCCCGCCTCACCGCTCCGGAGCTACCAGCAGGCGGCGCTCGCGGCATGGCAGGCCGGCCAGCGCTCCCTGATCCTCCGGTGGGCGCGCCAGTGCGGCAAGGGCGTCACCGCGCTGGCGATCCTCGCGTGCGCCGCGCATCGCCGCGTCGGGACCTACTGCTACGTCTCCCCGACCTACGGCATGAGCTACCGCAACGTCTGGGCCGGCGTCATGGCGAACGGCCAGCGCTACCTCGACTTCGTGATCCCGCCCGCGCTGATCGCGCAGCGCCTCGAGAACGAGCAGGCGCTCCTGCTCAAGAACGGCTCGGTCATCCGCTTCCTCTCGGGCGATCAGCCGGATCGGTTGCGCGGGCTGGCGCTCCTGGGTGCGGTCGCCGACGAGTTCGCGCAGTGGGAGACGGACGAGGCACTGCGCGTGATGCGCCCGAGCCTGACCGCGCACGGCGGGTTCCTCGTCGTCACGAGCACGCCGCGGGGCCTGAACCACTACCGCGACCTCTGGGAGATGGCGACGAGATCGCCCGACTGGTGGTGCTCGACGGTGACCGTGGACGACGCGCGACGGGATGCGGTGGGCGAGGACGGCGGGCTCGTGATCCCGCCGGAGGCGATCGAGCGCGAGCTGGCGGAAGGCGCCGCGCCGTCCTGGATCGATCAGGAGTATCACGTCCAGTTCAGCGCGGCGTTGCAGGGCGCGATCTACGCCGAGCAGCTCACGGCCGCGCAGCGCGAGGGGCGGATTCTGGACCTCGGGCGCGACGCCGGGACGATCGCGCAGGTCGGGCTGGACCTCGGGCTCACGGGGGCCGCGGTGATCGCGCAGTCCTCGACGCGGGGCCGGTGGATCGAGGTCCTGTGGTCGTGGGCCTGGGAAGGTCGGACGCTGCCGGAGGTGATCGCCACGATCCGCGCGACCCCGTACCACGTCGGGCACTGGATCGGCCCCCACGACCTCGAGCAGGGCTCGGACCTGGGCGAGACGCGCCTGCAGGTCGCCTCGCGGCTCGGTGTCCGCTTCACGGTCGTCCCGCGGGTCAGCCGCGTCGAGGAGCGGATCGACCTCGTCGCCCGCAAGTTCCCGATGGTGAAGTTCGACCCGAAGGGCGCGGCGCCGCTGCTCGAGGCGCTCCAGCACTACCGGCGGCGCTGGAACGACCGGCTCAAGACGTTCGACCCGGAGCCGGTGCATGACAAGCACTCGCATCTCGCCGATGCGTTCGGCACGCTGCTGAGCGGCTGGAAGGCGCATCGGGAGCCGCGCGATCCGCCGCGCCCCGCGCGCACGGCGTTCGACCTTTACGCCTTTCTCCGTGGAGATCGCCGCTAATGGGCCAGCGTCCGATCCGCCGCGCGCCGCTTCCGCATCATCGGTGGAGTTGCACCAACCCCGCCACGTGCGACGAGGACCAGCATTGCATCGACGAGTGCCCGGAGTGCGGCGCGCTCGACTCGGCGCGGGCGTTCTTCAGCCGGCGCCGCTTCACGCACCGGAAGGCGCGGACGGCGCTCGACGAATCCTTCTGGACCATGCTCGAACGACTACGAACAGGGAGGAGACGATGACCACCGAGACGACGACCGAGACCCCCGTGAGCGCAACGCAGCTCGCGCAAGCGCAAAGCACCAAGACTGAGGCGCTGGCGTGGCTCAACGCATCGACGCTCCCCTCAGGGGACCCGGAGCGGACGAAGCGCGTTGACGCGGTGATTGCCGCGGGCGAGATCATCCGGCGCGCGGCCGATCAGGCGCGCCCCCAGCCGGCGCCGACCAAGACGCCGGCCGAGCGCGTCGCGGACATCAGGGCGCGACGTGAGACGACCGGCGCACTCATGGCCGAGGCCCAAGGCACGCCGCTGAATGCGGCGCTGCTCGACCAAGCGATCGAGCAGAGCGCCGCGCTCCACGCGGGCGATGCGGTGCCGGGGGCATTCACCGACGCCGACGTGCGCGGCATGACGCGCGACGCGGGGCTCACGGACGAGGGGCACGCGCTGTTCGGCGCGGCGCTCGGGCGCCTCGGCGTCCAGAGCGGCGTCGAGCGGATGCAGTTAGCGATCGCCTTGCGCGACTCGCCCCCGGAGGATGAGGACGCGCTCGACGAGGCGGAGATGGCGCGTCGCGTGGCCGACTGGTGGGGCGACGGTGCGGAGGCCGAGGCGAAGCTGGCCGCGTGCGATCGCGCCTGGGCGAGCCTCACGCGGGCCGAGCGGCTCGCGCTCAGTCCGCGCCGGGGCTCGCGGGCATTCATGGAGGCGATGGTGAAGCTCGGGCAGCGGAGGGCGTCGTGACGGACGCGAGCGCGGCCACCGCTGCGCTCGTGAGCCGCAGGGCGCTTCTCGCTCGTCAGTGCCGCCGGCGACATCGAAGGGGGGAAAACATGAAAGAGGACGCGAACACGCAGTGGGCGCAACGCAGAATCGCCGACCTCGGCGCCGCGGACCCGGCCGCCGAACTCGGGCAGCGGATCGACCCGGTGACCGGCGACCACGAAGTCGTCACGCGGGATGCGCTCGGTGAGGACCTCGTGCTCGAGCGGCGGCGCCTCGATCCACCGGGGACCGCGGAGCGCTTCGGCGCATGATGCCCGACGCCCGGACGATCGCCGCGGCGCTCGTGCAGCTCGAGGAATTCCGCGAGACGCTCCGCGCGGCGTCGCTCGTGTACGAGGCGCTCGAGGCGTGCGGCGACGTGGCGGGCGTCGTGGCGCAGTTGGAACAGGAGCGCGAGCGGCTCGCCCAGCAAGTGGCGAGCCTCCGCGCGGTGCGAAGTGAACACCAGACGAAAGGGGATCCCCGATGACGCTGAACCTGACCGACGAGGACCGCCTCCTGCTCAGCGAGGCGAGCAGCAGCCTGCACGTGATCCGGCGCGAGCGCCAGCGGCTCGAGAAGGTCGAAGCCGTCTACGAAGGGCTGCCGCTCGCCGAGCGGCGGCTGACCGAGATCGACCGGCTCACGGCCGACGCCGAGGCGCGCCGGGCGACCGTGGACGCGGAAGTGACGAAGATTCTCGACGCCGCGCGCGCCGAGGCCCAGCAGATGCTCGACGCCGCGCAGGAGAAGCTCGCGGGCGTCCACGGCCAGATCGCCGCGGCGCAGGATATGCTCGCGGGGCTCGAGGGCAAGCTGGCTGAGGCGCAGGCGACGATCAAGATCGGCGAGGAGTGGCGGGCGAAGATGGACGAGGCCGAGCGTATTCGTCAGCGTCGGTGACGCCGACGAGCTGATTCCGACCAGCCGGAAGCGCGCGGCGACCTGACGGGTCGTCGCGCCTCCGCGCAGGAGACGACATTGTGCTCTACGGGATGAAGCACTGGGCGGAGGATCGCTACGACCCCGGGCCCTATCGGGAGCTCGCGCCGGCTTACGCCGTCCACCGCGCGATTCAGTTGCTCATCGACCGCGGGCTGCTGCGCCTGGACGCACATTCCGCGGTATTCGAGCCCGGCTGCAACCGCGGCCGCAATCTCCAGATCCTCCGCGATCGGTACGGCTGCGCTGTGCTGGGCATGGACTGCTCGCCCGGCGCCGTCCGTGAGGCGAGCGTCCCAGTACGGCAGGACAACGTGCTCACGTCCGCGTGGCTGGCGGAGTTGCCGCCTAAATCCTTCGACGTGGTGCTGACGCGCTGGCACTTGGTCCATCTCCCACCCTCGGCGGCGAAAATCGCCTACGTCGAGCAGCTCAAGCGGCTCGGCAAGGCCGTCGTGCTGTTCGAGCCGTCCATCGGCGCGCTGCGCGTCGAGGTGACGCCAGCGTACACGCTCGCCTATGAGGACTGGGTCTGGACCTACGGCTTCCGCCTGGTGGAGGACATCCCGCCGATGAACGGCGATACGCGCTGCTTCCTATTTCCAATGAGGCCGGAGTGAGCATCGTCTGCACGGTGACCCGGCGATTCACCGTGAAGGACACCGGCGCGCCTCGGAACGTGGAGCTGAGCAAGATTCTCGAGCTGCCCGACGTGCCGACGCACGGCGTCGTGCTCGACTTCGGCGACGGCACCCCGCCCGCGGCCGTCACGGGTGTTCGCTTCAGGTGCTCCACGGGGCCGTGGGAGCCTGGGTGTTTCCCGCCGTCCGTCGAAGTGAGGATCGCGACCGAGCCGGGCGCGGGGCTGGACGAGGCCCGCGCCGCGGCGTGGACGCCCGTGGAGGCGCCGTGAGGCGCTGGTTCCATCTGGACGAGCCGGGCGTGGCGGTGACGATCCTGGCCGCCGTGGGGCTGGTCGCGCTCGGGTTCCTGCCCGTGGTCCTGATCCGCGCCCCGGCCTGCCGCGCCGCCCTGCTCGACCTCTTCGCGCCGCCGGTGGCGCCCGAGTCCACATGAGCGGCACCCTGACCGAGTGCGTCGCCTGCCGGCGCCGGGTGGCGAGCTTGTGCGTGCTCTGCGGCCGGTGCGCCGCCTGCCACCCGAGCCCCCAGGCGCCCGCCCAGGCGCCTGTAGGGCAGGACACGACCCCGGTAGCCAATGGCCCCCGAATCCTTGCCCCAGGACCAAGCGGCGGGCGAACGTTCGGCTCCTGCGGGTCGCTGCCGCGCCTGCGGTGCCCCACTCTCCGGCGGGCAAACGGTTGCCTGTAGCGATCGCTGCCGGGCTCGGGCGAGCCGGCAGACCCGCGCCGCGAAGATCCGGAAGCTTCTCGAGGATGCCCTCCGCCTGCTCGACACCCCGCCGCGGAGACGGCGCCGTGGCTGATCCGCTCACGAAGGCGCATGAGGCGCTGGGCGCGCTCGAGCGCCACCTGGACCAGCAGGACGGCTAGAATGCGGGCGAATGAACCCCTGCCCGAAATGCGGCTGCTGGGTGCGCCGGGAGCCCGGGGCGGTCGCCTGCACCGGCTGCGGCGCCCGCGCCGACCTGCCGGACGCCTCCCGCGCCAACCTGCCGGACGCCTCCCGCGCCAACCTGATGTTGCAGTGGATGATCGACGCGGCGCTCCGCCCGCGCAGCGCGGAATGCTCGCCGATGTTCAACAACGGCGGCTCCGCGTTCACCACGCCCCCGCCGAACCCGGGGCGCACCCGGAAGGCACGGAAGGCGCCCGCCACGCCGCGCCGTCGCCCGACGCCGCACGCCGGGCTCACGTGCGGCGTGGGCGTGGCGGTGCCGGCGACATGAACCGTGACACAATATTTCAGGGGTGGGCCTTAACGAAGTCATCCGGGGGAGGAATCAGAACATGCAGGACCTGGCAAGGGTGACCGCAAGGCTTTCCGATGTCCACTTGGTCCTGCTCGCGGAGCTCGCGTCTGAGAGTAAGGACGTCGCGGTGAACACTGTGCGAGTTCAGCTCTTCGAGAGGCTCAAGGCATTCCGCCAGCACCCAACCGAACCCGGATGGGCTCGATGCGTCAAAGAGGCCCGGATACTCCACCAAGCGATTGCCGAAGCGGCTGAGGCTGAGAATCGCCCGATGTCGGAGGTCGAACGGTGGGGTGAATCGGCTGTCCGGGCGAAGCGCGCTGCACAGCGATACGAGCCGCCGCGCCCCGCCAAGCTGCGGCGCTCATAGTCCATCGGACGCTCGGCGGGCTGAACGAGGGAAGAGCGGGGGGACCAAGCCGATCAGCCTGTCCACCAATGGCCCCGAGACAGCCTGGACGGGCAGGCGAAAAAGGACGTACCGTTACGTAGCGGCTTCGCATATGCTATTGTTAGATTTGTTATTCGCCGGGCTTAAACGAAGGGGGTAGCATGAACCCGAAGATGAAGCCCGAGACCATCCAATTCCGCTTCGACGAGCGCAAAGCCACCGCTGCAGCCTCGCATCTGTTGCAGCTTGCGGGGGGCGCGATGCCCTACCTGCAACTCATCAAACTCCTGTACCTCTCGGACCGAGAAAGTCTTGAGTTGTTCGGGCGCCCCGTGTCGGGTGACCGGTACGTCGCCATGAAGCATGGTCCAGTCCTCAGCAGCGTCTATGACTTGATCAAGCTGACAGTCTCCGGGAAACCGTCACGGGGTCCGTGGGCTGAGCACATTGAAAGCGCTGGGCGCTATGAGCTTCGTCTGCGGATGAAGCCCGATCTAGGTCCGTTGTCGGATGCCGAAGTGAAACTGATCGCGTCGGTGTACGACCGTTTCCGCAACCATGATCGCTGGCGTCTGCGCGACGAAACCCACGCGTTGAAGGAATGGGAGGCTCCTGGCGAATCCTCACGGGAGATCCCCCTCGAGGAGATCCTTCAAGCGCTCGGAAAGGGCGAAGACGAAATCGAAGAAGTCCGACAGACAGCGCGCGAGGGAGCGTACTTCGACTCCATCTTCGGCGCTTGACGCTCGGCGAATCCTTCTTCAATCAACCAGGCCAAGGTGTTCCTCGTCATCTCTGGATTGTTGTCTCCGATCCGGCCAGGGATCAACGGGTGGTCATCGTGAACCTCTCGACGAAGCCCATGCACGGCTCCCCGCAGGCCGAGGCACCATGTGGTGTCGATCCAAGCGAACACCCCTCGCTTTCCGAAGTGTCCGTGGTGAGATGCGATTACGCGAGAATCAGGTCAAGAACCCAACTCACAGAGGCATATCGTAAGGGACTCCTCCAAGCGACCAGACCAGCGCCGCCAGCGCTCGTGCGGAAGATTCAAACTGCGCTGGGGGCGTCCGCGCATACGCTCCGGGAAGTGAAAGAGCTATTGCGTAATCAGGGTCTGATCTGAACCCCCACTTTGCCCTCCACCGTGACCGCGCCCTTTCAAATCGCCCCCATTTCCGCCTACTAGATCCAAGAGCACGCGCAAGTCGGCGAAGGCGAATTGAACGCGAGAAGTGAAGGAGTTACGCTACTTCCGAGCGGTGGCGGACTCGACGGGTTCGGGTCCTGTCAATCCAGAGGTCGCGGGTTCAAATCCCGTCGAGCCCGCCATGAAACCGGCACGAACCGCGGGGTTGACCGACGCCCCGCGGTTCGTCTTTTCCGTGTCGGGTACTCGCCGCCGAAACGCCCTGAGGCGCCACCAGATCGCCCGCCTGTTAGCGCCCACGCTTTTTGACATCTCCCTGCTCGACTTCTTTGTCACGGGATGAGCATGGGGCGCATTCGATGCGCCCCAGCGCGAGTACGGT
>MGTY01000078.1 GCA_001799695.1 Elusimicrobia bacterium GWA2_69_24 | reverse complement strand
AACCTGACGGGCTACGTCTCCTCCGCTCTCGGCGCAGCGCTCGTGGCCCAGGCCGCGACATCGCCCACCACGCTCTTCGTGATCTTTCTGGCGGGCGGCATCCTCCAGATGGCTCTCTACGCGCTCCTGCGCTCCGCCGCCGCCCCCCGCCCCGCCGGGGGAGCGCGGGGGGAATTCCCGTCGCGGCCCCTCGTGAGGAGAATCGCCGCGCTGTTCGCGCTCGACTCCCTCGCGGGCGGCTTCGTGATCCAGAGCCTCGTGGCCTACTGGTTCTACACGCGCTTCCAGCTCGACCTCGCCACGCTCGGCTGGATCTTCTTCGGCGCCCAGCTCCTCTCGGGACTCTCCCTGCTGCTCGCCGCGTGGCTCGCCCCGCGGCTCGGGCTCGTCAACACCATGGTCTTCTCCCACCTCATCTCCAACGTGCTGCTGATCGCCGTGGCCTTCGCGCCCACCGCGGTCCTGGCCGCCGCGCTGCTGCTGGCCCGGCACCTCCTCTCGCAGATGGACGTTCCCACGCGACAGACTTTCCTGATGCTGGCGGTGGAGGACCACGAGCGCGAGGGCGCGGCAACGCTCACCAACATGAGCCGCACCGTCGCGCAGTCGGCGAGCCCGGCGCTGACCGGATGGGTGATGCAGGGGGTGTCGCTGTCGGCGCCGTTCGTGCTCGGGGGCGGGCTGAAGATCGTCTACGACCTGCTGCTCTACGCGACGATCCGGAACGTGCGTACGCGCTGAGCGCGCGAGTCAGGCGTGATCAGCGCTGCAGACGAGCCATCACGCGATCGACAAGACCGGGCGCCGCGGCACTCAGCACCGCGAGGAGCCTCACCGGCCAGTAGGGGTACACCTCGGCGCGCGGGCGCTTCACGCAGCGGACGATGGCCCGCGCCACCTGCTCGACCGATTGCACGGGTCCCATGCGCGGGAAGACGACCCGCTTCGTCTCCACGTCATGGAACTCGGTGGTCGTGTAGATCGGGTAGACGAGGCTCACCGCGATGCCGCTGCCGCGGAGCTCCATCCTCAGCGACTCCGTGAGACCGCCGAGGGCGAACTTGGTGGCCGCGTACGCGGCGCGGCCCCGGATCCCCCGCCGGCCGACGACGGATGAGATGTTGATGATGTGCCCGCGCCCCTGGCGGCGCATGAGCGGGAGCACGGCCTGCGTGGCGGTGAGGACCGCCAGCACGTTGAGCTCCAGCAGGTCCCGGAACTCCTGGGGCGCGGTGTCCTCGAAGCGGGCGGCGAACCCCCGGCCGGCATTGTTGATGAGGACATCGACGCGCCCCCAGCGGGCGGCCACGTCGTCGACCATGGCCCCCACGGCGGGCGCGTCCGTCACATCCAGCGGATAGGCTGCCGCCTCGGCGCCGGCTCCGCGCATCTCGGCCGCGAGGGCTTCGAGCCGCTCACGGCGCCGCGCGCAGAGCGCCACCCGCATCCCCGCCCGGCCCAGCGCGCGCGCCGTCGCCTGGCCGATTCCGGCCGAGGCCCCCGTGACGATGGCGACGCGCCCGGGCAGATCAGCCACGGGGAGATCCCGGCAGGCAAGAGATCCAGTGGCGGTGGCGCGCAACCCAGCGGTAGAGGGGTCGGGCGAGGAATCCCACGAAGGGCAGCCAGAACAACGGAGCCAGCCAGCGCCAGCCGCGGAGGCGGCGCAGGATCTCCGGAATCGCCGCCGCCCCGTTCAGGGCTCGACCGTCCGGGAGCACGAGCTGGATGGCCTCCAGGCAGGCGCGCTCCTCCATCCACGGGAAGCGCGCTCGGCGCTCGGCGGCCTGGCAGGGCAGGAACTCGAAACGGCCGCGCACGGCCCGCCGCGACAGCCAGACCACGCTCCCCTGGCAGAGGCGGCAGCTGCCATCATAGATCACCACCGCGGCGGTCATGGCCGGCTCGATTGCACGCGAGCGCGTCCGGGGCTCGCCGCGGAGGCCCGCCCGCGGAGCCGCAGACCTCCGCGAGCGGACCCACAGCGCGGACTACTTGCCCGTGACAGCCTTGACCGCGTCTCGCGTCGCGGACACCAGCCGGTCCACCTGGGCCTCGGTGATCACGAGCGGCGGCGAGAAGAAGATGTGGTCGAGCCGGTTGCGCGTGATGATGCCCCGCTTGGTCATCTCCTGGATGACGCGGTTGCCGACCTTCTTGTCGGCGGCGAAGGACGCCTTGCTGCCGCGGTCCTCGACCAGCTCGACGGCGGCCAGGAGCCCCTTGCCCCCGCGGATGTCGCCCACGTGCGGGTGATCACCCAGCGCCGCCTTGAGCCCCTCGTGGAGCCGCGTGCCGAGCGTCGCGGCGCGCTCCCAGAGCCGCTCGCGCTCCATGATCTCCACGTTCTTGAGCCCCACCGCGCAGCAGGTCGGGTGCCCCGAGTAGGTGTAGGCGTGCATCCAGCGGTCATCGGGCTTGACCGAGTCCATGGTCTCCTTGATGGCCTTGGAGACCATGATGCCGCCCAGCGGGAGATAGCCGGAGGACACGCCCTTGGCGAAGGAGAGGATGTCGGGCTGCACGTGCCAGTGCTCCAGCGCGAACCAGCGACCCGTGCGGCAGAACCCCGTGATCACCTCGTCGGCGATGAAGAGCACGTCGTGGCGGTCGCAGACCTGGCGGACCAGCGGGAAGTAGTCGTCAGTGGGGTAGAGGACGCCGCCGCCGCCGTGGATCGGCTCGGCGATGAAGGCGGCCACCGTGTCGGCACCCTCGCGGAGGATTGCCTCCTCCAGAAGCCGCGCGGCGGTCTGCCCCGCGGTCTCACCAGGCCGCGCCCCTTCCTGGCGGTACGGGTAGCAGGTGGGGATGTGGAGGAAGTTCGGCACCCGCGGCTCGAACATCTTCCAGTAGGGCGGCATGCCGGTCGCGCTCATGGCCTGCAGCGTGACGCCGTGGTAGGAGAGCGTGCGGGCGATGATCTTGACCTTGTCGGGCTTGCCCTGGGCCTTCCAGTAGAAGCGGGCGGTCTTGAACGCGGACTCGTTGGACTCGGCGCCGCCCGAGGTGAAGAAGACGGCCCGGAGGTTCGAGTAGGCGAGCGAGATGAGCTTGGAGGCGAGCTGGATGGCGGGCACGTTGGAGGACCCGCTGTACCCCGAGTAGTAGGCGAGCTCGCTCATCTGCGTGGCAGCCGCCTGGGCCAGCTCCTCCCGGCCGTGCCCTACGTTGACGTTCCACAGCCCCGCCAGGCCGTCGATGTACTCGCGCCCCTGGATGTCGGTGAGCACGGCGCCCCGGCCGCGCACGTAGATCATCGGCTCCAGGTGGTCGCTCGGATGATGCAGCGGGTGGATGAGGTGGTCCTGGTCTTCCTTGACGAGCACGGCGGGGTCAAGCGTCATCGGTGGCCTCCTAGAGTCTGCGCCTCTGGTGATAGGTGAAGAGGAGATCAGCGGCCAGCGGAGGGAGCGTCCGGCTTCGACTCGGGGGCTCCGGGCTCCTCACGGGAGCAGGAGGCGGGCGCCGCTCAGGTGGAGACGCCGAAGCGCGGCAGCACCCAGCGCATCACCGCGAAGTAGACGACGAAGAGCCCGACGAAGACCCACCCTTCGGTGCTCATCTACCCTTCCGCCTGGCCGCCGTTCACGGCCTCGAGGACCTTGCTCAGGAACTGCGGCTCCGGCAGCGCCCCCTCGAACTGGACACGGTCGTTGATCACGATCTTCGGTACCGCCATGACACGGTAGCGCTGGGACAGCTCCGGAAACTCGGTGGCCTCGATGCACTCCGCCGTGATCCTCGGGGAGGCAACCGCCATGTGCTGAGCCAGGCGCACGGCCCGGGGGCAATGCGGTCAGGTGGGCGTCGTGAACACCTTGATCGTGACGTCCGACTGCAGGCCCGCGAGCGCCGTCTGCGTCGCCTCGCTGAGCCTGGGGGTGGCCGAGGAGGCGACGAGGATCGAGTCGATGAGGTTGGCGAACTCATAGCCGCCCGGAAGGCCGAGGAAGCGAATGCCGTAGTCCTCGGCGCCCTCCACGACCACCGCCGGCGTCACCTCCACGCCATACGCCGCGGCTCGCTCCTTGTCGATGAAGGGGTTGAGGATCTCCACCGACAGCTTGTCGGAGAGCGCCGCCACTTCCTTCACGAGGGCCACGGTCTGGCCGTTGGTCTCCGGCCCCAGCTCGGAGGCGAACACCGTCAGCTTCACCGGCCCCGTCAACTTCGCGAGCTCGTTCCGGACGGCCTGCTCGTCTTGCGCGGAGAGGGATGCCATGACGGAAGTATACCTTGAGGCGCGTCACTTGGCGACCGCGGGCCCGCCAGGCGGTCCGGACGGCGCGCCCCGGACGATCTCGAGCGTGCGGCGGTAGCCCGAGGCGTCGATGCGCGCGGCGATGAGTGCGGGGCCGGCTCCACTCTGCGCCGCGACCAGCGCGCTCCCGAGCTCCGCCTCGGTCCGGGCCACCCACGCCCGGATGCCGAAGGCGCGCGCCAGCGCCGGGAAGTCGGGGCCCGTGTACTGCATGGAGGTGCCCGCATGGCCCCGCTGCTCCTGCTTGACCTGGATCAGGGACAGCGCCGCGTCGTCGAAGACCACGATCAGGATGGGCAGACCGAGCCGCGCCGCCGTCTCGAGCTCGGCGGCCACCATCATGAGCCCGCCGTCGCCGGTGAAGCAGAGCACCCGGCGTCCCGGATGGACCAGCGCGGCCGCGATGGCCGCAGGAAGCGCGAAGCCCATGGTCGCGAGTCCGTTGGAGATGAGGCACTCGCCCGGCTCGACGGCGTGCCAGTAGGCGGTGACCGGGAACATGTGCGCTCCCGCGTCCACCGTGGCGATGGCGCCGATGGGCGTGAGGTCGCGCGCGATCTGCACCACGCGGTGAGGCGCCAGCCCCGGCACGGGCACCTCGAGCGCGGCGAGGCGCTCGCGCTTCATGCGGTCCACCCACCCCACGTCCCAGTCGGCCGCGGCGGCCCCCGCGAGCCGAGGCGCCAGCGCCTCGAGGATGCCGCCGAGGTCTCCGACAACCTCGAGCGCCGGGGTGAAGTAGGCGCCACCGCCCGGTGCGCGCAACCCCGGAGCCGTGGACGGACAGCGCGCGAGGCTCAGCACCGGGTTGCCATAGGCCCAGGCCCGCGGGATCAGCTCCACCGGGTCGAGGCCGAAGGCGATGATCAGGTCGGCGCGGCTGACCACGGGCTCCTCGAGCACGCCGCCGGTGAACACGCCCAGTGCCAGCGGATGCGGCTCGGGAATCGCTCCCTTGGCCTTGTACGTCGTCAGGACGGGCGCCGGCAAGGCCTCGGCGAAGGCGCGCAGCCACTTGCTGTCCTCGATCCGGCACCCGAGCCCGGCCACGATGAGCGGCCGGCGCGCGGCGCGGATCAGCGCGGCCGCCCGATCGAGCAGGCCGTCATCCGGAGCGGGAAGCGGCGGCGCCACCGCGTCGAGCGGCCCGGGGGCGCACTCCTGGGCCGCGACGTCGGCGGGAAGGTCCAGGTGCACGGGTCCGCGCGGCTCCCCGAGTGCGAGCCGGAGCGCGCGAACCGTCTCATGGCTCGCGGAGCCGGCGCCCAGAGCCGCGCTGTCCTTCACGATCGGTCCCAGGTGCCCCCGATGGTCCACCGTCTGATGGGTCGTGAATCGGAGGGCGGCCGCCGGATGCCGGTCGGTGAAGAGGAGCATGGGCGCCCGATCGAGGAACGCGTAGGCCAGGCCGGTGGCGCTGGCCGTGACGCCTGGGCCGAGCGTGGCGAGCGCGGCGCCTGGGCTACCGGTCAGCTCGCCCGTCACGGCCGCCATGATGCAGGCCGCCGACTCCTGGTGGCAGAGGACGAAGGGCAGCCCCTGGGCGCGCGCCGCCTCGAGCAGATCGAGGTTGGAGCCACCACCCGGGACGCCGAAGAGACGCGGCACGCCGGCTCCGCGCAGGGCCTGGACCACAAGGTCGGCGACGGTGGGCATCAGCGGCGGGCGGGCAGGATGACCGTGGCGCTGCCGGGAACGGTGACGCCCTTCTCGGCGCTCTCGATCCACACCTCGTGGCGGGTCCCAAGCCTGTCCCCCACGCGCACCGGCAGGAACCACTCGAGCTCCTGGTTCAGGTTGATGAGCCGATCCCCGGGCGCGGGGATCCGCCGGATCAGGCCGAGGATGTCAAAGTCGGCGGCGGGCCACGGCCCCTGCGAGGCGAAGAAGTCCACCATCACCGGCGGGCAACGCCCCTCCTCGAGGACAGTGGATTCGCGTCGTCGATCATGTGGCAGTGCCGGCGGATGGGCTCGTGCTCCACCGGGTAGCGCCGCCACGCGAGCGCCGTCTCGTGCCCCTCCCACTCCCGCTTCACCGTCTTCACGTCGTAGGCCATCAACTCCTCCTCGGTTGGTCACGCGACGGGTTCTTCACGGCTCCAGCACGCCCCAGACTAGCACGGCGCCGGCTCGTGGCGCCCAAGGCCGCCGCGCGGAGCGACTTGTGGATTCCCCGGCACCTCGGAGCACGGAACGTCCGCGTGTTCGGCTCGGTCGCCTGCGGGGACGCGCGAGCGGACAGCGACCTCGACCTGCTCGTGGACGTGGGCTCGGAGCGCAGCACGTTCTTCCCCGCCGGGCTGGTCGCCGACCTCGAGGAGTGCTTGGGGCGCCGGGTCGACGTGCTCACCGAGGGCGCGCTCCACTGGTACATTCGCGACCGCGTGCTGCGAGAAGCCGTCCCTCTGTGAAGGACGACCGGCTCTACCTCATCCATATCGGGGAGTGCGTGATCCGTTGTAGCCCCAGTAGCCCCGCCGTTCCAGCGCCTGACCTGGGCGACTCGATCCCCCGAACCTGGGGCCCTGGGGCGCGGCCTGATCCCCCTCGCCTATGGGTGCCTGTTCGTGGCAACATCCCCCCGTGGCCCGCAACGACCAGGTCATCCGCCAGTGGCACCTCCTGCGACGCCTGGAAGGCTCGACCGGGCTGACGCTGCAGGCGCTCGCCGAGGGACTGCCTGACGACTTCCCCAGGCACCTCCGCACGGTGCGCCGGGATCTGGCGGCGCTGGAGGGCGCCGGCTTCCCGCTGCTGACCGAGCGCGCCAGCGGCCAGACCCGGTGGAAGCTGCTCGACGGCTTCCGGCGACTGCCGGCGCTCGGCTTTGCTCCCTCGGAGCTCATGGCGCTGGTGTTCAGCCGCGACCTGCTCCGTCCGCTCCAGGGTACCCACATCCACGCCGCGCTCGACTCCGCGCTGACCAAGGCGTCGGCCGCGCTGCCGCCGGCTGGCCTCGACTTCGTCCGCCACATGCGCGAGTTCCTCTCGGTCCGATTCGGCCCGCACAAGACCTACCGCGCGCACCGCGAGGTGATCGAGCGCGCGAGCCGCGCGATCGCCGACCGGCGGACTGTCCAGATGCGGTACCTGTCTGCGTCGAGCGGCAAGACCGGTCGCCGCGAGGTCGACCCCTACCATCTCTGGTACGCGGCGGGCGGGCTCTACCTGATCGGCTACTGCCATCGCCGGCGGGACGTCCGCATGTTCGCCGTCGAGCGGATCCGCTCCCTCGCGATCACGGACCACCCGTACCAGCTCCCGCTCGGGTTCGATGTCGAGGCGTACGTGCAGGACGCGCTCGTGGTGATGCGGGGCCGGCAGATCGCCGTCGAGCTGCTGTTCGACCGGCCCACTGCCGCCTGGGCGCGGGACCGCGTCTGGCACCCGAGCCAGGAGCTGGCGCCCCTCCGGGACGGCAAGCTCCGGATGACGCTCCGCGTCGCCGACACCAGGGAGCTGGTCGGGTGGATCCTGAGCTTCGGCCGGGGCGTGAAGGTGGCCCGCCCGGCCGCGCTGAGGGACAAGGTGCGGGAGGAGGCGCTGGCCCTCTCGCGTCACTGAGGGGTCGCGATAACCGTCAGTCCCAGCCGGCGGAAGTCCTCGTCGAACGCGAAGCAGGGCATGCGCTCGAGCAACGTCGTGACCACGACGAACGAGATGGCGTCGCAGAGTGAGAGGCGCCGTTCGCGACCGTATCTCCGGAAGACGTCGAGGGCCTGGGCGCGTACTTCGGCCCCGTACTCGACGAGACGAAGCCGAGGGTACAGGTCGTCGACAAAGGTCAGCGCGGACGCGTGGCCGACGCGGTACCGAAGCAGCGTGACCGTCTCGCTGACGACGTCCCACGTCGTCCACAACGCGACGCGGGCCGCCGTCGCCTCGGTGACGAGGGGGTGGGCCTGCGGGTGATGCGTGTCACTGGGGTCGAGGCAGGCATGAAAGAACGAGGTGTCGCAGAACACCCGCGGTGGCAGCGGCACGGACGCCTCAGCCCTTGCCGCCGTACAGGTGCTCCTTGACGTGGCCGGAGATGTTCCGGCGCGGCCCCCGATGCTTGGGCAGCTTGCGCATCAGCTCGAGCAGGGCCCTGGCCGCCGCGCCCGGTTCGGGCTCGGGCAGGGCGGCCCGGAGCTCGGCCACGACCTCGTCCCGCACCGTGATCTGCACCACGCTCCCGCGGTCTTGCTTGACCTGGCGCACGAGTGCCGGCAGCCGCCGGCGCGCCTCGCTGATCGATACG
>MGTY01000077.1 GCA_001799695.1 Elusimicrobia bacterium GWA2_69_24 | reverse complement strand
AGGCGGGGCTCCAATACCCTCGCCTGCCTGGGGTTGTGTCATCCCGGCGAAAGCCGGGATCCAGAAATATCCGTTAAACGGTGAGGCTGGACCCCGGGTCAAGCCCGGGGTGACGACTAGCAATCCGGGGTGACGACTAGCAATCCGGGGTGACGACTAGCAATCCGGGGTGACGACTAGCAATCCGGGGTGACGACTCACTGGTGAGGACTCGCGGAAGGGCATTATGACACGGCCTTTCCGCCGGTGACGCATGACACTACCGGCCCGGCAGCACCTCGTTGAAATCCAGGATCCCCTCGCTGGTCACGGAGTCATTGAAGCGGACCCGGGCGAACAGCTTCCTGCCCCGGACCGCGGCCAGGCTGAAGGTGAGCCGGCCCGCTTCAGCGCGCAGGGCGGGCTGGGCCGGGTCGTCGGTCAATTCAAACTGGCCCGCGGAAACCTCCGCCGGACGCCGATCCCAGGTCGCGCCCATGCCCGCCGGCTCCACCTGGGCGTCGAGCCGTCCGTCCGCGGACACGGGGTCGCCGGCCGCGTTGCGGAGGGTGACGAGCAGGCGCACCGTGGCCTTGGGGTCCTCGCCGAAGGAGAGCCCTTCGAACAGAGGGATGACCTCCAGGCTCGCCGCCTCCGCGGTCGGGACCTTGTTGTAGGGACGGGAGAGCTGCTGGTTCAAGTACAGCAGGGTTCCGACTGGGTCGTTCACGCAGTCCGGGGCGAAACGGCGGTGCGCCTTGGTTTCGGCGGGGGTCATGGTCGCCAGCGCGCGCTCGCAGGCGGGGCGGAGCCAGGGGGCCGGCCGGGAATCGTGGGGATCCGCGCTGGTTTCAGCGGGGGCAGCTTCTGCCGGCGGGGTTCCTCGGTACGAGCGCAGGGCGAGCCAGGCGCCCGCGCCGGAGGCCAGGACCAGTACCGCGATGATGGGCCCTAGACGGAGCATTCCGCCGGCTCCCACTGGCGGGGTTGCTGGGGGTCGCTCCGCGGGGGGGCGCCACTTGGCGAATATGAGTCCGCACTTGGGGCATTCCGTCCCGTTTTCCGGAGCGGCTGAGCGGCAGTGCGGGCACTCCATGGCTCGGTTCAGGCCTGGGGTTCTTGGGGCTGAGGAGGTTGGTTCGGCTGCATCATCCGGATGGGGCCGAAGCGCTCCTCGTAGCGGCGGATGTTCTCGGCCAGGGCCGCGGCGAAGCGCTTGGTGTGGGCCGGGCTGGAGATGACGCGGGTGTGGACCTTGGCCTTGCGCTGGCCGGGGGCCAGGAAGAGGAAGTCCAGCAGGAACTCGGTCTCGCCGTGCGATATGCCGGCCAGGTTCGCGTATTGGCCTCGGGCCACGGCTTCGTCCACCTCGATCTCCAGGGTGGGGGGAGGGGTCTGCGGGGCGGGCTGCGGTTCGTTCACCTTGCGGAACTCCTTCACCCCGTGGCCGAAATCGGTCCGAAGGTGCTTGCCCTTCTGGTAGCGCTTGGGTTCCATGGCCGCCTCAGGAGGTCAGGCCGCCGCCGAGGGCCTTGGTTTCGTCCTGCAGGAGCTCTTCGATCTGGGGGCGGCAGTTGGCGAAGGAGGCGATGATGGACGGGTCGAAGAGGCGGCCGCTCTGCTCGAGCATGTAGTTGAAGGTGTCGCCCACGCTCCAGGCGCCCTTGTAGACCCGGCGCGTGGTCAGCGCGTCGAACACGTCCACCACCGAGACGATGCGCGCCTCGAGGGGGATCTTCTCCCCCTGGATGCCGTAGGGGTAGCCGGTCCCGTCCCAGTGCTCGTGGTGGGCCAGGGCGATGTTGCGGGCCAGGTGGAGCAGGCGCGACTCCGCGCCCTCCAGCATGCGCGCGCCGTAGATGGGGTGCTTCTTCATCTCCTCGTACTCGTCGGGGGTCAGCTTGCCGGGCTTGAGCAGGATGGAATCGGGGATGGCCACCTTGCCGATGTCGTGCAGAGGGCTGGCGTAGCGGAGGTCCTCGATGAGGTCGAGGGCGAGGGCGAGCTCCGCGCCGATGAGGCCGGTGTATTTCGAGATGCGGCGCAGGTGCGAGGCGGTGTCCTGCTGGTCCCGGTACTCCGCGACCATGGCCATGCGGTAGATGGTCTCGAGGTGCGACTTGCGCAGGTTCTCGTAGAGCCGCGCGTTCTCGATGGAGGAGGCCGCGATGGTGGCGAGTATGCGCAGGAAGCCCTCGTCCTCCTCGTTGAAGGCGCCCTTGGACTTGTTGAGGACCTCGAATATTCCCAGGGCCTTGCCTTCGCGGTCCTTGAGCGGGACGGCCAGCACGGTCTTGGTCTGGTAGCCCGTGATCTTGTCGAAGTCCTGCATGAAGCGGGTGTCGCGGTAGGCGTCCCGGATGTTGACCGCGGAGCCGGTCTTGGAGACGAAGCCCGCGATGCCCTGGCCCATGGGGATGCGCAGGACCTTCTCGCCCACGCCCAGGGCCACCTTGGTCCAGAGCTCGTTCTTCTCGGTGTCCACCAAAAAGACCGAGCAGCGGTCCGCGTCGAGGATGTTGCGGACCTCCTCGGCGATGATGGTGAGCAGGCTGTCGATGCGGGTCTCGGACGCGATGCGGCGTCCGAAACGGGCGAGGAGCATCTGCTTTCTTTCGAGCTCTTGGCGTCTTCCCACGGTCGGACCGGGCCCTCCGCAGCTCCCGCGCCCCCCGGCGGGGAAATCGACCGACGCCGGTCTAGGAGACCGGCCCCTTCGGGGCCGCTGTCGACGAGGACAGCCCCTCCGCGACGAGTTCGCAGAGGTGCGCGACCCTGCACTCAGGATAGTATTTCTTCAGTCCATGGGCAAGCTGAACCAGGCATGAAGTGGCGGAGGCCGCGACCACCAAGGAGCGGGTGGAGGCGATGTTGGAGATCTTCTTGCGCAGGACCCGGTCCGAGAGCTCGGGATGGGCGAAGGCGAAGGCGCCCGCGCCGCCGCAGCAGTCCGATTCCGGGAGCTCGCGGTAGCGGTCGCCGGCCAGAGCGCGCAGGGCTCGGCGGGGCTCGGCGGTGATCCCCTGCGCGTTCTTGGCGCGGCAGGAGTCGTGGTAGGTCACGGGGCCGGGAAAATCCAGCGCGGGGAGGCGTTCCAGAGGAAGCATCTCGAGGACGTCGCGCACCCGGGACGAGTAGCCCTCGGCGCGGGACTTCCACTCGGGCTCGCCCAAAAACAGCTGGGGATAGCTCTTCATGAACGCCACGCAGGAGGAGCAGTCCCCCACGACCACGGCCGGTTCCGGACAGCCGGAGGCCTCGAAGCGCTCGATGTTGGCCTTGGCGAAATCGCGGGCCGCGTTCAGGTCGCCGTAGTTGTAGGGGAGGAGCCCGCAGCAGGAATCGGGCAGGAAGAAACCCTTCCCGTGGAGGGCCTTGAGCACCGAGACCGTGGCCCTCCCCACCCGGGGATGCAGGAAGTTCGACCCGCAGGGGGCGAAATAGGCCCAGCGGGACTCGGCCGCGGCCTTGAGCTCGGGGTCGAGGACCAGGTCCTCGAAGAGGAAGCGTTCCGGGGCCTCGTCCACCTGGAGGGAGGCCTCGGCGAGGCCGCCCAGGCCCAGCAGATGCAGGATGCGCGAGCGGGCGGCCAAGGTGGATAGTCCCCAGCGTTGGAGGCGGAAGCCCCAGCGCAGGAGGAAGACCAGGAGGCCGCGGCGGCGGAACACGAGTCCGGTCAGGACCTGGGCCAGCCAAGGCGTATGCCCCGCGCGCAGCAGCCGCCGGCCTTCGAGCACGAGGTCCGCGGTGGGGACCCGCGCCGGGCAGGCCGTGGTGCAGGCCCCGCAGAGCAGGCAGGTGGAGAGCGCGTCCGCGGTGCAGGAGGGGTCGGCGAATCGCTTTTCGAGCAGGCCCCGGACCAGTTGGTTGCGGCCCCGGCCGGAGATCGATTCCCGGCCCGTGGCCGTGTAGGTGGGGCAGGCCTGGGCGCAATAGCCGCAGCGGGTGCACTGGCTGACCGCATCGTAGTCGCTGCGCTCGCCGAGCGCGGTCAGCAGTCGGCCCAGCCCGAGTCCCGCCGGGAGCGCTTTATCGCCAGCGGTTGAGTCGGCCATCCGGGTCGAACGCCTCCTTGAGTTTCCGGTGCCAGCGGCCGAACTGCGGGAGCTCCGGCTTGGGCAGTTCGTTGGGGATCTCGGGCCGGACCGGGCTGAGCTTGAGCGTGGCCTCCAGGATGACGGCCAGCGTCCCCCACGAGCCGAGCAGGGCGCGCTGCAGGTCGTAGCCCGCCACGTTCTTGACCACCTTGCCCCCCAGGTCCATGAACGAGCCGTCGGCCAGCAGGATGCGCAGCCCGAGGATCGAGCGCCGGATGCCGGGCCAGGGCCTGACCGCGAGGAGCCCGCCCAGCGTCCCCGGCATCAGCGGGAGGGGGACGTAGAAGCCCTCCGGTTCCAGTTCGGCCTTGAGCTCACGCAGCAGGATGCCCGCTTCCACGGTCACGGTGAAGTTCGCCCGGTCGAAGTCGAGCACGCGGGACATGGGGCGGGTGGTGAGGAACTCGCCCTTGTCCTCCGCCATTTCGGCAGGCAGCTTGGTCCGGGTCCCAACCACGAAGAGGGGTTCCTTGGCCCCGGCCTTCTCGCGCACCCGCTCGATCAAAGACCACTGCGCGTCGCTGGGAGGGCGGCGCCGGAGCGCCGGGACCCCGTCCGCGGACCCATCCTCGGGGAGGGGGAGGATCTTTCCCGGGTTGGCCAGGCCGTCGGGGTCTATGGCGCGCTTGACGCGGCGCATGAGCTCCAAAGCCGGCGGCTCGTGCAGCCAGAGCATGGCCGGGCGCTTCTCCACGCCGATGCCGTGCTCACCGGAGATCGACCCCCCCAGCTCTACGTAGGCCTTGAGCATATCATGGGAGGCCCGGCGTACGCGCTCGCACTGCTCCGGGTCGCGGGAGTCGTAGGGGATGTTCGGGTGGAGGTTCCCGTCGCCGGCGTGGAAGAGCAGGTGCGGCTTGAGGCCGTGCTCGGCCGCGATGGAGCGGATGCGCGCCGCGGCCGCGGTCAGGGCCTGGCGCGGCACCACGCCGTCCTCGACCGAGACGCTGGGCGCGGTGCGCGAGAGCGCGGCGTAGGCGCTGCGGCGGCCTTCCCACAGCTTGTCGCTCTGGGCCGCGTCGGTGGCCAGGCGCAGGTCCGTGGCGCCCCGCGCGGCGCAGAGGGCGCGGAGCTTGCCGAGGTCGCGCTCCACCGCGGTGGGCGAGCCCTCCAGCTCGAAGAGCAGGACGGCCTCCGCCCGCGGGTAGCCGGCGGGCGCGCTGGCCTCGATGGTGTCAATGGTGGCGCGGTCCATGGCCTCCAGGGCTCGGGGCAGGACCCCGGCGGCGATGACGTCGGAGACGCAGCCCATGGCCGCGTCGAGGGAGGGGAAGGCGGCGAGCGCGGTGGCCAGCGTCTCGGGCAGGGGGAGGATGTCCAGCCACACCTTGACCGCGATGCCCAGAGTACCCTCTGAGCCGACCAGGAGGCTCAGGAAGTCGCAGCCCGCGTCCTCGGCGGAGAAGCGCTCCAGGGTTCCGTCCGGCATTACCGCCTCCACCGCGCGCACGTGGTCCGAGGTCACCCCGTACTTGAGGCAGCGCGGCCCGCCCGCGTTCTCGGCCACGTTCCCGCCGATGGTGCAGACGCGGTAGGAGGCAGGGTCCGGGGCGTAGAAGCGCCCGACCTCGGCCAGGGCTTCCTGCAGGCGCAGGTTGACGACGCCTGGCTCCACGACGGCGACGTTGCGCTTGGTGTCCACGACGAGGATGCGGTCCAGGCGGGCCAGGGAGATGACCACGCCCCCCCGCAGGGGGATGCAGCCGCCCGAGAGGTTGGTGCCCGCGCCCCGGGCCACGTAGGGGACCTTGTGCTCAGCGCACCAGCGTACCGCGCCCTGCACCTCCGCGGCCGAGGCGGCGAGGACCACGACGTCGGGGCGGGCCCGGCCGGAGGCCGCGTCGCAGGAATAGGAGAAGAGCTCGGCTTCGTCCGTCAGCAGATTCCCGGCGCAGACGCGCCGCAGGCCGCCCAGGTCGGGGAGCGTCACTGCTTCTCGGGGAGGGATTTGGGCGGGGGCGTCTGCAGGCGGCGCGGCATGGGCGTGTGCGGGCCCTGCATGGACGGCATGCCCGGGATGGCCGGGACGTCGCCGGGGTGCGGCGGCTTGGGCGGGGCCCCGGGCGCCGCGGGCGCCGCCGAGGCGCCGGCCTGGGCCGGCGTCTGGGTGGGCGTTGAGGTCAGGGGCAGGGTGAAATAGAAGACGGAGCCCTTGCCGAGTTCCGAGTCGACGCCCATGCCGCCGCCGTGGGCCTTCACGATCTCCTGGGCGATCTTCAGGCCGAGGCCGAAGCCGGCACGGCGCATCTTCTGGGCGTTCTCGGCCTGGAAGAAGCGCTGGAAGATGCGGGGCAGGTCTTCCTTGGAGATCCCGATGCCGGTGTCGCGGACGCTGACCGTGATCAGCGAGGGGCCCTGCTCGATCTTGAGGTACACCGCGCCCTTCTCGCAGGTGTACTGGATGCCGTTGGTGCAGAGGTTCTGGATGACCTGGCCGATGCGCAGGGGGTCGCCGCTCAGCTTGGGCAGGGACTCGGGCAGCGACATCTTGAACTGGATCTGCCGGTTGTTGGCCGCGACCTGGATGCGCGAGGAGACTTCGTTGGCCACCTGGAGCAGGTCCATCTCGGCCATGTTGACCCGCAGCTTGCCGGACTCGATGGCGGCGAAGTCCACGAGGTCGCTGATGAGCCCCTCCAGGGTCTTTGAGGAGGACTGGATGTGGGTCACGCACTTCATCAAGTCCTGGTCCTTGATCTTCCAGGACAGAAGCTCAGCGTAGCCGCGGATGGCGGTCAGCGGGTTCTTGACGTCGTGCGCGACCGTGGCGAAGAATTTCTTCTGGAAGCCCGTGAGCTGCTCGAGCTCCTCGTTGGCGACCTTCAGTTCGTCGAGGAGGCGCTTGTTCTCGAGGAGGAGGCGCCGGCGCTCCAGCGCGCGGCTGATGGAGAAGCGCAGGCGAGAGGGCTCCACGGGCTTGAGCAGACAGTCGTCGAGGCCCACCTCCACGACCTGGCTGACCCCCTGGAGCGCGGACTGCAGGGGGTAGCGGTCCACCATGAGGATGAGGCGCAAGTCGGGGTCAAGCTCGCGCATCTTCTGCGCCAGCTCCACGCCGGTGTGCTGCGCGAATGCGATGGCGGCGCCCACCACCGCGATGTGGAAGTGGTCGGTCTTGAGCTCCTCCATGGCCTCTTCGGCGCTCATGTGCGCCAGGACCTCGTAGCCTTCGGCCATGAGGCTGGTGGAGAGCTGGATGAGCTGGGGCTTGAAGTTGTCGACCAGGAGCACGCGGCCCAGGCCCATCGGATCGGCGTTGATCTTGGTGGTGAAGACGTCGATGGTGTTCTCGATGAGGTCGCGCGGCATGAAGGCCGGGCGCATCTTGCGCAGGGCGCGCTCGGCGTTATGGACCGCGCCGGAGGAGGTCACCAGGAACATCCGGGCCTCGGGGATGGTCTGCGTCACGCGCTGATGGACCGGCTGGGCGTCGAAGGCGTCCCCTTTCCAGAGCACGATGGCGCAGGGGGGTACGCCGCCCTCGGCCGGCGCTTCCTCCTCCGCCTTCTTTCCGCTGAGGCGGGACCAGAAGCCCCCGCCCTCCGCGGGCGCCTCTTTCTCCCCGCCCAGGAGGGACTGCAGGGTCTGGGAGAGGCCGGTGGCGGATTCGAAGATGTAGGTCTTGAGGCCGATGGACTGCAGCCGCGCCTGGAGCATCCCGGTCAGGTACAAGGTCGAGTCGGTCAGGAAGACCATCGGCACCTGGATCTCCTTGAGCGCGTCGACGAAGGCGGCGTTCAGGGGCCAGCGCAGGCGGGTCACGGTCTCGATGGGGGCGCGGGGGTCGGGCACCTGGGGCGGGTCCAGGACGATGAGGCGCGGCGCTCCCGGCTCGCAGTGGAACTGCAGGAGCTGGTACTTCTCCTGGGGGTTCATCACGCTGCTGTCGCCGACCACCCCGACCAGCTGGGACTCCTCGTCGTACCAGCGCGCGCGGGCCTCGGTCGCGGTCTTGACGCATTCGGCCGTCATCTTGCGCCGCTCGCAGGCCTTCTTGAAGATGTCGGCCAAGGCGTCGTCGTGGGTGACGAGGATGACCCTCTGGAGCGCGGCGCCCATCAGATGGGCTCCAAGCGCGCGGTGAAATGGGCGAGATGCTCGGAGGCCTCGAGCAAACGCAGCCCCCGCAGGGAGGCGGCGCGGGCGGCGAGGTCGGCGAAGACCTCGATCACGAAATCGATGTGGCTCTGGGTGTAGACGCGGCGGGGGACCGCCAGGCGGACCAGTTCCATGGCCGCGGGCTCGAAGCGCCCGTCGCGACGGCGCCCGAACATGAGCGAGCCGATCTCCACGCCGCGGATCCCGCCCGTGCGGTAGAGCTCGCAGATGAGCGCCTGCCCGGGATACTGCTCCGGCGGGATGTGGGGGAGCATGCGCTTGGCGTCGACGTAGACGCCGTGCCCGCCCGGCGGCTCGATGAAGGGCACCTGGGCCCGGCGCAGGCCGTCGGCCAGGTAGGCGATGGAGCGGATGCGGTAGCTGAGGTACTCCTCCTCCAGGATCTCCTGGAGGCCGATGGCCATGGCTTCGAGGTCCCGGCCGGCTAGGCCGCCGTAGGTCGTGAAGCCTTCGCCCACGATAAGGACCTCGCGCGCCTTCTTGGCCAGCTCCTTGTCGTTGAGGGCGAGGAAGCCTCCCATGTTGACCAGGGCGTCCTTCTTGGCGCTCATCATGCAGCCCTGGGCGTAGGAGAACATCTCCCGGGCGATGTCCGCGACCGGGCGCTTGGCGTAGCCGGGCTCGCGCAGCTTGATGAAGTAGGCGTTCTCGGCGAAGCGCGCGCAGTCCAGGAGCAGGGGGATCTTGTAGTGCCGGCAGATCTCGCTGACCTCCCGGAGGTTGTGCATGGAGACCGGCTGGCCGCCCACGGAGTTGTTGGTCACGGTCATGATGACGACCGGGACGTCCTTGCCGCGCTCCTTGAGGGCGGCCTCCAGGGCCAGGGTGTCCATGTTGCCCTTGAAGTCCGCGGGCTGGTCGATCTGGTGCGCCTCGGCGACGGGCAGGTCCAGGGCCTCGGCGCCGGAGACTTCGACGTTGGCGCGGGTGGTGTCGAAGTGGGAGTTGGCGATGACGGTCTTGCCGGCGCCGCCGATGATCTGGAAGAGGATGCGCTCCGCGGCGCGGCCCTGGTGGACCGGGATCACCTCGCGGTAGCCGGTCAGGCTGCGGATGACCTCCTGCAGGCGGAAGAAGCTGCGCGCGCCCGCGTAGGATTCGTCGCCGCGCATGATGCCGGCCCACTGCTCGGCGGACATGGCCGAGGTGCCGGAGTCGGTCAGAAGGTCGATGAGGACCTTGTCGGCCGGGACGTTGAAGAGGTTGTAGCCGCCGTCGCGCAGGACCGTCTCGCGCTCAGACCGGGTGGTAAAGCCCAGGGGCTCCACCGACTTGATCTTGAACGGCTCGATGATGGTTTTCCAGGCCCAGTCCATCCGACCCATAGATTAACTCCCCTTTGAGGTCGTGTCAACATGACAAAGGATATGGGAGGTCGCGAGCCGGGGGTCAGGGTCTAGCCTCCGGCCCGGCTCATGCGGTATCCTCTACCGCACAATGGCAGAGACCCGTCCATTGGAAGTATTGGCGCCCGCCGGGGATTTGTCGTGCCTGGAGGCGGCCCTGGAGGCCGGGGCCGATGCGGTCTATCTCGGATTGGGCGAACTGAACGCGCGGCGCCGGGCCCGGAACTTCACGCCCGAGGAATTCGCCCGCGCCGTCGCGCTCGCGCACGCCAAGGGCGCCCGGGTCTACCTCACGCTCAACATCGATCTCGCGGAGAGGGAACTGGGGGAGGCCGCCCGGGTTTTGGCCCTGGCCCAGGCGGCCGGGGCGGACGCCGTCCTGGTGAAGGACCCCGCGCTCCTGCTGCTGCGGCCCGCCACGCCCAAGCCGCAATTCCACTTCAGCACCCAGACCGGGATGACCAACCGCGCGGACGTGACCGCCGTGGGCGGGCTGGGCGCCGCCCGCGCCGTCCTGGCCCGCGAGCTGAGCCTGCGGGAGATCGCCGCGGCGTCGCGGATCTTCGGCGTGGCCACGGAGGTGTTCGCGCAGGGGGCGCTCTGCTTCTCGATGTCGGGGCGCTGTCTGATGTCGAGCTGGGTGGGCGGGCGCAGCGGCAACCGCGGCGCGTGCACGAGCCCCTGCCGGGTCCCGTGGAGCGTGGAGGGGGAGCCCGGCCGCACGCTCTTCTCGATGCGCGACCTAGGCTGCGTGCACCGCGTCGCGGAGCTGCGGGCCGCGGGCGTGCGGGCCTTGAAGATCGAGGGCCGGCTCAAGACCCCGGTCTGGGTGGGGAAGGCCGTCGGGCTCTATCGCCGCGCGCTGGCGGGCGAGGATCCCGCGACCCTGCTGCGGGAGGCGGCCGAGCTGGGGAAGTACACGGGGCGCGAGCTCTGCTGCGGCTATCTTGACGAGGCGCGGGACGGTCTGACCGGTATCGCCGGACGGGAGCCCGGAGGCGGCGCCGGCGAGTCTCCGGGAGCGGCGGCGCCCGCCGAGGCGAAGGACTACGATCTTTCCGGGCGTCTGGAGGGGGGCAGGCTCGAGTGCCTCCTCGCCTTCCGGGGCCGGGAAGCGCGCTGGACCGTGTCCCTGCCGCCCATCCGCCGCGAGCATAAGGCGGTGCCGTTCGGCCTGCTGTGCGAGGCCCTCGAGCGGGAGCCCATCCAGGGCTGTTCGCGCGCCGGGGGCTCGGAGGTCCCCGATGTCCTCCTGCCGCCGCGCCTGGTGAAATCCATCCGGGACCGGATCTCCGTGGAATTGCGGCTGGGGCTGAAGAAGACCGACGGCCGCATCCAGGCGGAGCTGGCCCCTCTGGCCGAGGCGGTCCTCGTCAAATCCCCGCCGCACGAGTCGAATCGGCGCAGCCTGGGCGGGGAGCCGGACCGGGCCCGCATAGAGGCCGGACGGCTGGGCGCTTTCCTTAAGAAGGTCCGGCCCGGCGGCGTCATCGTGGAGGGCCTCACGGCGGGGACGCTGGAGGCGGCCCTGCGGGCGGCCAAGGGGATCCCGCTCGTCGCGGCGCTCCCGCCGGTGTTCTTCGACGACGACATCCCGGCGGTCAAGGAGCTCCTGCAGGCCTGCCAGGGCGCGGGGGTGACGGTGGAGGTCAACAGCTGGGGGGGCTGGCGGTTGGCTCGGGAGGTCGGGGTCAAGACCGAGAGCGGGCTGGGACTGCCGGTGCTCAACTCCCTCGCGGCCAAGTGGCTCGCGGAAGCGGGGCTATCCTGCGTCGCGCTGTCGGTGGAAGCGGACCGGATCCAGTTGGAGGACGTCAGCGCGCATTGTCCGGTCGCCGCTTCCTTGGTCGTCTTCGGGCGCCCGCCCCTCTTCACCTCGCGGGTGGACCTTTCGAAGGAGGGTCTGCTCGGCAAGATCGTCGAAGACCGCCGCGGGGTCCGTGCGCGCTGTTCGATGGAGGACGGGCTGTGGATGTTCCGGCCGGTCGAGCCCTTCGAC
Organism: Elusimicrobia bacterium GWA2_69_24; assembly: GCA_001799695.1. Lineage (GTDB taxonomy): Bacteria > Elusimicrobiota > Elusimicrobia > UBA1565 > UBA1565 > UBA10166. Next base: position 8,427 of record MGTY01000077.1, on the reverse strand, counting down.
CTTCGCGGCCTTCGCAATCCCAAGATCCGGGTCCGTCATCTGGTCGCGGATCTGGTCGGTTCCGACGATCCGGTGCGGGATTGGCTGGGGAACCCGGGGAAACCCGGCTCCGGACGCTTCCTATTCAATTACGATCGCAAGCTGGCCTGAAATCCTGTTTGCATGTATAATTGATACTTTATCATCATTTTGGCATAGGCTTTATCTCCATTTATGCGTTTTCATGGCATGCGGCTTGCATAATTGCTGATATTCTGCTAAAACTATGCCACTGGGAGGCCGCATGATCAATGGCAAGGAGTCCGTCACGGAGCTTTTTGGCTGCATGACCTTCAACCGCAAGGCCATGGCCAAGCACCTCAGCAAGGCCGTCTATCAGAAGCTGCTCGACGTCACGGTGCACGGCGAGAAGCTCGACGATGAGATCGCCGACGAGGTGGCGCACGGGATGAAGGAATGGGCGCTCACCCTGGGGGCGACCCATTTCTGCCATTGGTTCCAGCCCCAGCGCGGCGTGACCGCCGAGAAGCACGACGCCTTCCTCGCCTTCGACGAGCAGGGACAGGCCATCGAACGCTTCTCCGGACGCCAGCTCATCCAGAGCGAGCCGGACGCGTCCTCGTTCCCCTCCGGCGGCATGCGCTCCACCTTCGAGGCGCGCGGGTATACGGCCTGGGACCCCACCTCCCCCGCCTTCATCATCAAGACGGGGGACACCTCCACCCTCGTCGTCCCGTCGGTGTACCTCTCCTGGACGGGCGAGGTACTGGACATGAAGACGCCGCTCTTGCGCGCCCTTCGGGCGGTGTCGGAGCGGGCCTACCGCGTGCTCAAGCTGTTCGGCAACCGCACGGCCAAGCACGTCCAGGTCTCGCTCGGGCCCGAGCAGGAATACTTCCTGGTGGCCAAGGAGTTCTACAACCGGCGGCCGGACCTGATCTATTGCGGCCGCACGCTCTTCGGGGCCGCCTCGGCGAAGCAGCAGCAGATGGAGGACCACTACTTCGGATCCATCAACCCGAAGGTGCTCTCCTTCATGAGCGACCTCGACGCGGCGCTCTTCGAGCGGGGCATCCCCGCCAAGACCCGGCATAACGAGGTCGCCCCCAATCAGTTCGAGCTGGCGCCCATCTTCGAGGAGGCGAACCTGGCGGTGGACCACAACCTCCAGGTCATGGAGATCATGCGCCGGGTCGCCGACGAGCACGGCTTCGCCCTGCTGCTCCATGAGAAGCCCTTCGCCGGCATCAACGGGAGCGGCAAGCACGTGAACCTCTCTCTGATGGATTCGGACGGGCGCAACCTGTTCGAGCCCGGGGCCGCCCCCAAGAAGAACATCCAGTTCCTTGTCTTCCTGGCCGCGGCGCTCGCGGGGGTGGAGAAGTTCGGGGCGCTCCTGCGCGCCTCGGTCGCGGACGCGGGCAACGACCACCGCCTGGGGGCCAACGAGGCTCCCCCGGCGATCATGTCCGTCTACCTCGGGGCCTACCTGGACCGCCTGCTCAACGAGATCGAGAAGGGCTCCTTCGCCAAGCCCGAGTCCGCGGAGGCGATGAGCCGCGACCTCATGAAGAGCCTGCCCAGCATCGTGCTCGACAACTCCGACCGCAACCGGACCTCGCCCATCGCCTTCACCGGCAACAAGTTCGAATTCCGCGCCGTCGGCTCTTCGCAGAGCATCGCCGAGCCGGTCACGGCCTTCTGCCTGGTCCTGGCCTTCGGGCTCGACCGTCTCATCGAGCGCCTGGAGAAGTTCGAGGGGAAGGTCGCCGACATCACGCCCAAGGCGTTCGGGGTCGTGCGCGACTTCGTGGTGGAGACCAAGCGCGTCCGCTTCGAGGGGAACGGCTACTCGGCGGAGTGGCACCGGGAGGCGGCGCGGCGCGGGCTGCCCAACGCGCGCAACACCCCGGAGGCCCTGGGGGTCTTCACGCAGAAGGACGTCGTGGGTCTTTACGAGCGCTACAAGATCCTGACCAAGGCTGAGCTGGAGGCCAAGCACGAGATCAAGCTCGAGGCCTACTTGAAGCTCAAGGAGATCGAGCTCCGGCAGCTGCGCGAGTTCGCCCTGACCTTCGTGGCGCCGGCCCTGGCCCGGCACATCACGTTGTTCGGCGGGGCGGCGGAGCGCCTTGAGGGCGTCTCCAAGGACGGCAGCAAGGTCCTCAAGGCCCGCCTGGCCGAGTCCGGGGGCCTGATGGAGGGTCTCTACAAGAGCGCGGCGCTGGCGGAGGAGGTATTGGTCCGTTCCGCCGACTGCGGGGGCTTTGAGGCGCGCGCCAAGCTCCTCGCCTCCGATGGAGTGGCCGCCCTCGAGGCCATGAGGGAAGCCTGCGACCGGACCGAAGAGGTCGTGGACCAGTCCCTTTGGCCCCTGCCGCGCTACCGGGAGATGCTGTTCCTTCTCTAGTGTTGTGAGTCGTAAGTCCAGTTGTACTCGTCACCCCGGCGAAAGCCGGGGTCCAGACAGTAGAACAGGTTTTGTTGAATTCGTTCCAAACGCTGGATACCGGCTTTCGCCGGTATGACGGCTTTGCAAATGTAAAGAAGCGTTGGACTCGCTACACCAGAGGGTTTTTCGTAGACTTTTCATATGGAAGAGAAGCACATCGAGACGCCCGCGGACGCCGTGATGGCGGTGGCGGTCCTGGCCGTGCAGAGCGACGGCCAGATCCAGGAGGCCGAGCTCGACCGCCTGGCCGCGCTGGCCAACATCAATCCCCTGTTCGAGGCCGTCGCGGACAAGCGGGCGTACGTGCAGGGGATCGTCGCCTTGGTTGGGGGGCAGCCACCCGAGACCGTCCTCTCCAAGGCCTACCGGATGCTCCCCTCCCACCTGCGCGAGAGCGCCTATGCCTGGGCCGCCGAACTGGTAGAGACGGACGACAAAGTCACCGACGCGGAGCGCGCCTTCATGGAAAAGCTCCGCCGCGCTCTGGACATCAGCGAGCCGTTCAAGAAGCAGGTGTCCTCCATGATGGCCATCCTCAAAAGGCGCTGATCCCCCTCCCCGGCGGGGGATGTCCATAGGCCCAATAAGGGCTGGGCCCCAAGCCCGATGGTCCTTGGGCCTTAAGCTCCTGAGGGGAAACGCGGTTTAAGGCCATTCTATGGTTGATGGCAAGCCTAATCACCCGGTCGACGCGCTGGAGCATGGCGGCCCTCGTCGCCTTCTCCTCCGTCGTGCCCGCGGTCCAGGCGGCCCAGATCGTCGCGCCCGCGGTGACGCCCGTGGTCAACGCGGTCCCGACCGCCGTGGTCGGCATCCCCTTCGGTTCGCTTGCTCCCCTTTCCTCGCCCCTATCGCATGAGTCCCTGCCGAACCTAGGCGGGAACCTGACGCTCACCGCCGCCCCCGCGCTCTCCCTTTCCCCGAGCGTCATCGCCAACCCGGTCCTGCCGCAGGCGGGGCGGAATGCGGCGCCCGCGGTCGCTGCCGGCGGGCCTACCGCCAGGACCCTCACGGGCCACGAGCGCCGCGCGGCCCAGCGGGACGCTCCCAAGGCGTTCCGGCCCGGCCTGCGCCTGGCGCAGGAGGCCCTGGGCCAGGACCAGGAAGCATCCCGGCAGAGGCCCTCCATCTCTAACCTGGGCTCGGACATCGCCGCGCCCTCCGCGGACTCCAGCCTGGACCAGCAGAAGGTCTCGGCCGAGGAATTCTTCAATAAGAAGACCTCTTTGGACGGCTCCGGCGTTGTTGAGCCGATGGAGTACCGGTATAGCTCCTCCTATTATGACTCCTCCGGGCCGGACTACGAGTCCGCTCCCAAGAAGAAGCGCGGCAAGAAGGAACCCGAGCCCCCGCCGCCCCCGCCCGAGTATCCGGCCGAGAACGTCCAGTTCAACGGCATAGACCTGCCCAGCGTGGCCATGCGGCCGGACCGGCCCATCGCCCCGCTCATCATCCAGGCCATCGGCGCGGCCAAGGCCGAGATCTTCATCGCCCTCTACGAGTTCCGCAACCGCGACATCCTGAAGGCCCTGCGTGAGGCCAAGGAGCGCGGGGTCAAGATCCACGTGGTCGTCGACTTTAAGAGCGCCTATCCCGCCAAGAACCCCAACGCCGAATACTGGCCCCAGCGCAGCATGGAGCTGCAGTCCTTGATCGACGAGGACTTCGACGTCACCATCCTGCGCGGCATCCAGAAGTACGGCATCATGCACAACAAGATCGCCGTATTCGACGGCAAGCTGGGTCTCTTCGGCTCCTATAACTGGTCCTACACCTCGGAGAACAACCACTTCGAGAACATCAATTTCGTCAACGACGCCGCCCGCGTGGCGGCCATCAAGGGCTACTGGGACTACCTGCGCGGCCTGAGCGCAAAATTCGAGGACTCCCGGACCAAGGCCTGGCCCCGGACGGTGCCGACGCCGCCCAAGGACGCCGCGCCCTCCGTGCAGTTCAACGGGACGGTCCTTCCTTCATACGTCTTCACCCCCGACGCCTCGGCCGAGGACGTGGTCATCAAGGCCTTGAACGCGGCTAAGACCTCCATCGACGTCTCGATGTTCACCTTGAGCTCGCCGCGCATCACGCAGGCCCTCTTGGACGCGAAGAGCCGGAAGGTCAAGGTGCGGGTGCTGGTAGACCGCAGCCAGTCCACCCAGTCCTTCATGAAGCCCTATCTCGAGTGGATGGCCTACCATAAGATCCCGGTCAAGACGCTGGCGGGTCCCAACCCCAACGGCCCCCAGTGGGCGGAGAAGAACCACAACAAGCTCATGATCCTGGACGGGAAGCTGGTCCTGACGGGGTCCCTCAACCACACCAAGAGCGGCTTTTTGACCAATTTCGAGAACATGTTCCTGCTGACCGGCAAGACCGAGGTCGCGGCCTTCGTCCAGTTCTACGAGGACATGTACACCAGCCGCCTGGCCCAGCGCGTCGAGGCGCCGGACGAAGAGCCCCAGCTCCCCTCCGAGGCCGACCTCATCGCCGGCCTGGAGGGCGACCCGGAGCCTCTGCCCCCGCCCCCGACCTGGCCGAAGATGCCGGCCGTGCGGCAGATCGCCTTCAACGGGGAGACCCTGCCCTCCAGCGCGGTGCGGCCGCAGGACCCCCTCAAGGACCTGCTGGTCAAGGCCGTCGACGCTTCCCAGAAGACGGTCGAGCTGGCGCTCTACGAGTTCAACCTCGACGACATCCTGGAGGCCCTGCGGCGGGCCAAGACCCGGGGCGTGCAGGTGCGTATCATCCTCGACCACTATCACGTCTACCCCAAGGGCAAGGACCACTGGGGCGATCCCAAGCAGCGCAACAAGCAGATCCAGGCCCTCATGGACGAGGGCTTCGAGGTGCGCTCGCTCCGGGGCGTGCGGGCCGCGGGCATCATGCACAACAAGTACGCGGTATTCGACAAGAAGATGGTCGAGTTCGGCTCCTACAATTGGGCGTACACGGCGGAGCGCAACCATTTCGAGAACCTGAAGTTCGAGGATGAGGCCGGCCGCGTCGCCTTCTACGCGAAGGTCTGGGACTGGATGTGGAGCCGGGCGGTCGACGCCGCGAAGGCCGGGGACCATGATTGGCGGGAGGACGACGCCTCGGCGGTGGCGGCGCCCGTGGACACCGACAAGTCGATCGATCTCAACGGGCAGAAGTTCCCCCGCCAGGTGTTCTCCCCCAACGGCGGGGTGGAGGAGCTGGTCGTGGCGGCCATCCGCGCCGCCAAGGCCACCATCGACATCGCCATGTTCAGCTTCTACTCCGTGCGGATCGCGGAGGAGCTGCTTCTGGCCAAGGAGCGCGGCGTGCACGTGCGGCTGGTCCTGGACCGCATGCAGTCCAAGCTCATGAAGCTCGACGACTGGTTCGCCTACCACGACTTCGACGTGCGCATCGCCGCCGGCCCCGACCCCTACGGGAACGTCTACTACGAGAAGATGCACAACAAATACCTGATGGCCGACGGCAAGCTGCTCATGACCGGGTCGTTCAACTACACCGGCAGCGCCGAGAAGAACAACTACGAGAACATCGGGATCTACGACACCCCGTTGGAGCTCGCCTTCTACCAGGCTTTCTTCGAGATGATGTTCGGGGTCGGCTCCAAGCCCCTCAAGCCCACGCGCCCGCCCGAGAACATGCCCGCCGCCTCCGAGTTCTTCGACCCGGCCCGCCTCGGGTTCGACGAAGCCGCCCTGTCCACCTGACGGCGTCCATTGTGAGCCGGATTTGAGCCCTCCGTGACCCCTCCTTGACCAGGGTGGGTCAAGCTATCCATGGAGGGTGCGACCATGGGGAGCCGAGGGGACTACGAGGATCTGAAGAAGCCGGTCGTGCTGGTCGTAGACGACAGTCTGGAATTCCTGGAACTGGCCCGGGCCGTGCTGGCCCCTCAATACGAAGTGCACCTGGCCATCGACGGGGACGAGGGCATGTACAAGGCCCAGCTGCTCAAGCCCGACGCGGTCATCCTGGACATGATGATGCCCCGCATCTCCGGAGAGCAGGTCCTGGAGCATATGCAGGGTCTGGCGGAGCTGCACGGGATGCCGGTCCTCATCCTGACGGCCCGGCATTACCGTCCCAGCGAGCGCCACATGCTGGAATCGAAGAGCAATGTGTGCCGCTATCTGGAGAAGACGATCCCGATGCCGGAACTCCTGGCCGAGCTGGAGAAGACCATCGCGCTCGGACGTCTGTACCGGGACACCCCGGACCTGGTGGATTGGGTGCGGCACGCCCAGGTGGCGGCGACTCCGGCGATCCTGCACTCAGCCGGCAATGCGCTGGTACGCCAGAAATCCCGCGAACACTAGGGTGGCTTGGAGGAATATCATCGCGAGGGTGATTTTGAAGCCCAGGCTGAGCGCGGAGCGCAGGGAGGATATCCCCAGGAGCAGGGTCATCAGGAAGGAGAGCACGAACCCCGCGGTCGCCCAGATGCCCACGTTGTACAGGCGCGAGACGCGGTCCAGACCTTCGAGGCCGGGGAGGTCGCGGTCCTCCAGGGCTTCCTCCACTTTGTCCACCGCGGCCGATACCTTCTCCTCCACCTTCTCGCGCCCCTCTTCGAGCTTCTGGGTCCCCTTCTTGCGCAGCTTGCGCAGGCCCTTATGGTCGTCGAGCCGGTCGGCTAGGACGCGGCCCGGGGCCAGGACGAAATCCGTAACCGCATCGCGGGTATCCCCCTTGGGGATGCGGTCCAGGACCGCGTTGGAGGCGGTCCAGGAGGTTCCCGCGGCGATCGCGGTCGAGATGAGGGCGTAGAGCAGTTTGGCGCGCATGGTGCAGGGATTCTATCACTATCTTGACACTCCGGGGTAAAACCGGGAGAATGAGGACCAAACGGGCAAAGAGGAGGACGGCATGGCATTGGAGGCGAAGAACTTCGATCATCTGCTGGGAAAGACGAAGTTGACGGACAAGCAGCTGCAGGCGCATTTCACGCTGTATCAGGGTTACGTGAAGAAGCTCAACGAGATCCTGGAGCGGCTGGGCAAGGCCGACCGGTCCACCGCGAACTATTCCTTCAGCGAGTATTCGGAACTCAAGCGCCGGGAACCGGTGGCGTACAACGGCACGGTGCTGCACGAGCTCTATTTCGAGGGGCTGGCGCCGGCCGGCAAGACCCAGCCCGACGCCGCGGTCAAGAAGATGCTCGCCGAGTCCTATGGCTCCATGGAGAAGTGGGTCGAGGACATGAAGGCCGCCGGGATGTCCGCCCACGGCTGGGCCCTGACGGTGTTCGATCCTTTGTCCAAGAAGCTGGTCACCGACCTGGTGCACAGCGAGCATCACGCCGGGCTCTTCGCCAACTCCCGGATCGTCGTGGCGATGGACGTATGGGAGCACGCCTACGCCATCGACTACGGCATCAAGAAGCCCGATTACATCGCGGCCTTCTTCGAGAACCTGAACTGGGACGCGGTCAACGCCCGGGTCCGCGCCCTCCAGGCGGCGGTCGCCGCCTGATCCCCTTCCCCGGTCCCTCCCCCACTTGCATGGAGGAGGGACCATTCCTCCCTCCCCCCCTTGCGGGGGAGGGTTGGGGTGGGGGGATACAATAAAACGGGCGTCCGCCCGTTTACTAAGATAGCAGGGAGATCGTGGACCCCGAAGAATCGGAGTGCGAGAGGCTGCTTCAGGAGGGGGATCCGGAAGCGATCCCCAGGCTGCTGAAACGCTATAACCGGCCGCTCTTGAGCTTCCTCTGCCACCAGGTGGGGGACCGGACGGCAGCCGAAGATCTGATGCAGGAGGTCCTGGTGAGGGTCTGGCGCAACCGCGAAGGGTACGAGGCGCAGGGACGTCTTTCGGGCTGGCTGTTCACCATCGCCCGCCGCCTCGCCATCGACCACCTCGAGAAGGAATCCCGGCGGCCCAAGCCCCTGGGCGCCCAGCGCGATGAGGACGGTGCGCAGGCCCCTTCCCCGCAGGATCGCCTTCTGGACCCTTCGACCCCGGAGCGCGAGCTGGAG
>MGTY01000076.1:71850-75052 GCA_001799695.1 Elusimicrobia bacterium GWA2_69_24 | reverse complement strand
TCGCGCCAGGACCGGGACCCGTAGGTCAGGCCCAGAGTCCGGTCCAGGGACACCGGGTCCAGGACGTCGTGGGACCAGGAGAGGCCCAGGGCCCCCTGCAAAGGTCCGCTCAGGGGCACGCCCGCGGCCATCGACATCCCGTTGACGTCCAGCGGACCCATGGCCACGCGCGACAGATTGCGCGCCGTGAACTCGATCCCGGCGCGGCGGATGCTCCCCAAAGCCGCCGGATTGAGGCTCAGCCCCGACAACCCGCTGGAATCCGCGCTGACCGAGTCCGCCAGGCCCATCGCACGGGCGTTCATCGAGATGTCCAGGTTCGCGGCTGCCGCGGGCAAGGCCCCGGCGCACGCCGCGCCGGCGGTTAGAATGAGGGTTCTCAGGATGTTCATGGATTCACCACCGATGGTCGCTCCGCCACCGCCTGCCGGAACGTGGAGACGCCGTTGCGTCCCCTGGATTTGACCCAATAGAGCGCCTCGTCGGCCTTTCCCATGAGGTCCTCGATCGTGCGCCCGTCCTCCGGATAGGTGGCGATCCCGATCGAGGCGGAGAGCCCGATCTCCCCCGCCTTCGAGAAAGGCACCGCGATCCGGACTCCCCGGACCTCAACCAGGAGCCGGGACATGATGGAGAATGCGTCGTCGGAGGTCGCCTGCGGCAGGAGGATCATGATCTCGTCGCCGCCGTAGCGCGCCGGGAAATCGATCTTGCGCAGCTTGCGCAGGAGGAGCCGGCCCAACTCCTTCAAGGCGACATCGCCGATCTGGTGGCCGTAGGTGTCGTTGAGACCCTTGAAGTAGTCGATGTCCACCATGGCCACCGACAGCGGGCGGTCGGAGCGCTCCACGCGGCACATCTCCTCCTGGAAGCGCTGGTTGAAATAGCGGCGCACGGGCAGACCGGTCAGGCTGTCGTAGAGCGACAGGACCTGCACCTCCTCGAAGAGGCGGGCGTTGTCCACCGCGAGGGCGATCTGCCCGGCGAAGGACTTGAGCAGGGCGGCATCATCGGCGGAGATGGACTGCTGGGAGAGCAGGTTCTCGGCGATGAGGAGGCCCGTCTTCTGCCCCTGCACCGTCAGCGGCAGATATAACACCCGGGCCTCGTAGTTCCGCATCAGCACGTCGGGCTGCTCGCCGCGCAGGATGCGCGCGAAGCGATGCTCGTTGGAGGCGGCCAGGGGCACCTCCTCGCCGCGCAGGCTCATGAAATTCCCGGAGACGTCCACGCCCAGCTCGCCGCGCAGGAGGTCCTTCTCCCGGTCCACCAGGTAGAGCCGCACGCGGTCCAGGCCGAAATGCTGGACGATCCCCCGCAGGATCAGCCGGAATCCGTCCTCGACCCGCAAAGAGGAGGCGAAAACCGCGGTCAGGTCCGTCAGCGCCTCCAGGCGGTTGAGCTGCCGCTGCCGGGCGAAGCCCACGCGGGAACGGGCCAGCTCCTCCGCGAGCTCCGCCGCCAGCAGCCGGGCGGCCTCCACCTCGGAGGGGAGGAACGCCCTGCGGCGGCCGAAGCGCTCGAACCGGAGCACCCCAAGCACCGACTCCGGATCCTCTCCCGCCTCGAGCTCCGCCCCGGACCGGGAGCCCGAACGCAGGGGGATGTACAGGAGCCCGTGCGGCTGGGACGCGTTGAAATGGTCCCGGCGCCCGCCCAACAACTGGCGCAGGGGCGAGGATCCCTCCGCGTGGATCCGCTCGTCCATCTCCAGCCAGAGCCCCTGATAGAGGCAGGACTGCAGGATGAGCTCGCTCCGACGAGGTCCCAGGGCGAACAGGCTGACGCGGTCGGAGTTCACCTGCGCGGCGAGCAGCTTCAGGGCGGCGCAGAGGAACTCCTCCTCGCTCGCGAAGTAGCGGTTGAGCGCCTCGTGGAAGGCGTACAGCCTCTCCCGGAGACGGGCCGCGGCCTTCTTCATCGCTGGGTCAGGCTCATGATGTAGTCCACTTCGGCCCCCGCGTGGATGAGTTCGGACCGCAGGGAGTCGGGGGAATAGGTCTTCGCGACCACGCCGGAGACCAGCCGCTCCATGCTGCGGTCGAAGACCTGCTCGAGCGTCCCCAGGGTCCGCAGGTTCGGGAGCAGACGCGCCTTGGCGAGGGCGCCCTCGAAGACGGGTCGCAGCTCGGGGAAGCCCTCGAACGCTCCCCGGAACCCGCTTTCGGTCGCCGGGAAGACCCCGAGGCCGCGCGCGTACCCCGCCGCAGTCTCCGGGTCGACGACATGCTGGAGCAGGGCCTCCGCCTCGCGCGGACTCTCCGTGCCGCTGAGGATGGCCAGGCTTTGCGCGTTGAGGAGCGCGGCGCCCTCGCCGCCGGGGATCGGGACCGCGCGCAGCTCCCCCGCCTCCGCGCGCGCCGCCCCGCGGCCGCCCGGGCGCGCCGGTGCGGCGGGCGGCAGGCGCCCCGAGAACTGCATGGCGCTCCCGCCCTCGAAGAACCCCTTCGGAGGCAGGCCCGCGGAGCCCTTGAGCGACATCCAGCCCGAGGCCAGGAGATCGAAATAGTCGGCGATGCCGCGGCAGGCGTCCTCGCGCTGGAAGATGGCGCGGGAGCCGTCCAGGGAGAAGAAATCCCCCCCTCGCGCCCAGACGCAGGGGGCGAGGTCCAGCATGGAAACGGATTCCTTCGGGTTGGGGTTGGCGAGCGGGAATTCCGGAGCGCCGTGCCGGCGGCGCTTGGCGAGGGTCCGGCAGGCCTCGCGCAGTCCGTCCCAGGTCGCCAGCGCCGTCTCCGGATCGATCCCGTGTCGGCGCAGTACTTCGCGGCGGTAATAGAGCACCCGGAGCTCCAGGAACCAGGGCAGGGAGTAGACCTGGGGTTTGTCGAGGTGGCGGCAATGGTCCCGCAGGCCCGGCAGCCAGCGGCCGAGGTCCGGGGCCGGCCCCGGCTCCCCGAGCTCCTTGAGCAGCTTGAGGTCCGCCAAGGATGAGGTCCACTGCGACGGGATCTGCACCACGTCGGGCCGGGGCCGCAGCTGGGGGTCCTTCAGCAGTTCGAACAGCCGCCGCCACATGGAGTCCTGGGTCCGCACCCACACTGATACCCGCAGGCCGGGGTGTTCGCGGCAGAACGCGGAGAGATGCTCCCGGACAGCGGGGACCGTATCGTAGCCGTTGTTGGGGAGCACCCACAGCAGGAGCTCCTTCATCCCCAGCTCCGGACCGGCATCCCGGGATCCACGCCCCAACGGCGGGAGA
>MGTY01000076.1:54665-71825 GCA_001799695.1 Elusimicrobia bacterium GWA2_69_24 | reverse complement strand
GCCGACATGGGCGATCATGGCCGCGTTGTCGGTGCAGAGGTCCAGGGGCGGGAAAAGCACGCGCAGGCCCTCGGCCCGGGCGCGTTCGGCGAAGCGGGCGCGCAGGCGGCTGTTGGCCGCGACGCCGCCCCCGACCACCACCGTCCGCACGCGGGTCTTGCGCGCGGCGAGAACCGTCTTCTCGATCAAAGTGTCGACCACGGCTTCCTGGAACGAGGCGACCAGGTCCGCGAGGGACTTCCGGGGCAGAGGGCGGCCGGCGGGGACGGCGGGCCGCACGCGGTCCCCGGAAGCGTAGCCGGCGTCGCGGACGTGGTACAGCACCGCGGTCTTGAGCCCCGAGAAGGAGAAATCCCAACACCCGGGGAGGAGCGGCCGCGGAAAGGCGATCTTCCGGGGATCGCCCGACTTGGCCAGCCGGTCTATGACGGGGCCTCCGGGATAGCCCAGGCGCAAGAACTTGGCGACCTTGTCGAAGACTTCCCCGGCCGCATCGTCGCGGGTCCGGCCCAGGACCCGATACTTCCCCGGACCCTTCACCTCCATGAGCTCGGTATGCCCTCCCGAGACGACCAAGGAGAGCAGGGGATAGCGCACTGCCTCGAGGAGTCCCATGGCCAATGCGTGGGCCTCCAGATGGTTGACCCCGATGAGCGGCAGCCGCCGGGCGCGGGCGATGGTCTGCGCCGCCACCTTCCCGACCAGGAGCGCCCCGGCCAGGCCCGGCCCCTGGGCGTAGGCCACCGCGTCGACGCGCTCCTCCAGCCGGGAGAGGGAGGCCTCCCCCCCGAACGCCCGCCGCAGGGCCGCCTCGATCACCCCCGGCAGCCGCTCCAGATGCGCCCGGCTGGCGAGCTCCGGCACGACCCCCGCATACTCGGCGTGCAGATCGACCTGGGAGGAGACCACGTTGGAGAGGATCCGCCGGCCGTCCACTACGGCCGCCGCGGTCTCATCGCAGGAGGTCTCGATGCCCAGGACGCGTGCCATCAACCTTCCTGGGTGTTCAGGTTCCCGAGGACCTCCCGCGCCCGGAGCAGCTCCAGGGCCCGCTCCAGGACCTCGTCCTTCACGCGGGATTTCTCGTCGATGGCGGACTTGGGGTCCTCCCCCTGCTTGTAGATCTGCTCCGCCTGGGCCATCAGCTTCATCTCGTTCTCCGGGGTGATGGAGATCATGATGTCGGGCACGATGCCGCCCGTCCCCTTCTTCTCGTCGCGCTGGATCATGTTGCCGGAGGGCGTGAAGTAATGGGCCACCGTCAGCCGCAGACCCGAGCCGTCGGACAGGGGGATCACGGACTGCACGCTGGCCTTGCCGAAGGAACGGTCCCCGATGACGACGGCCCGCTTATGGTCCTGGAGGGCGCCGGCCACGATCTCGCTCCCCGAGGCCGAGCCCCGGTTGATCAGGACCACCATGGGAACGTAGCCGAAGGGAGCCTTCATCCCGGCGCGGAACTCCTGTTTATTCTCGGGACGCCGTCCCTGCGTGTAGACGATCATCTTGTTGTCGCCGATGAAGAAAGAGGCGACATCCACCGCCGCGGTCAGGAGTCCCCCCGGGTTGTTGCGCAGGTCGAGCACCACCGCGCTCGCCGAGTCCTTCTTCAGCTTGGCCAGGGCGTTGACCACGTCCTCCGCGGTGTGGGCCGTGAACTCGTTGATCTTCAGGTAGCCGGTCTTGTTCTCCAGCATCCGGGAATCCACGCTCTGGACCACGATGATCTCCCGCACCAAAGACATCTCGTGCGTGGACCAGGCGTCCTTGCCCTCCTTCTCCGCCTTGCGGGCGACGGTGATGGCGACCTTGGAGCCGGGCTTTCCCCGGAGCTTCTTGACCGCGTCGGCCAGGGAGAGGTCCTTGGTCGATTCCCCCTCGATCTTGATGATGCGGTCCTCGGGGAGGATGCCGGCGCGGAAGGCCGGGGTCCCGGGGAGCGGGGTGATGATGGTGAGCCACTCGTCGCGCGCCCCGAGCCGGATGCCCAGGCCGCCGAACTGGCCCTCGGTGTCCGTCTTCACGTCCCGATGGAGGTCGGGGTCCATGAACTGGGAGAACGGGTCGAGCGTCGCCACCATCCCCCGGGCGGCTCCGTAGACCAGGTCCTTGTCCTTGACCTCGTCGACGTAGTTCTCCCGGATGTAATCGAGGATGTCGATCAGCACCTTCAGCTGTTCGTAGGTCTTGTCGATGGCGCCGTACGCGCGGGGCAAGGACAGCGCCCCCAGGACCAGCATCGCGGCCGCCGCGGCCACGCCGCGGATCCGCTTTCCCCAAGCAATGTTCATAGACATCTCCTATTTCTTCCTCAACCAAACGGCGGGGTCCAAGGGCTTCCCCGCCTGCCTCAACTCGAGATAGAGGTGCTCCCCCACCGTGGCGAGCCGCGTCTCGGGATGGACGCGTTCCCCCTTCCGCCGGAGAACGTTGCCCAGCTGACCGTAGATGCTGTAGAACCCCGCCCCATGGTCCACGATGACGACGTTTCCGTACGAACGGAACGAACCCGCGAAAATGACGGTCCCGGCCAGTACCGGGGAGACCGCCTGCCCCTTGCCCGCCGCGATCTCGACCCCGTTCTGGATGGTCCACGTCCCGAGGTCGGGGTTCTTGTGCCGGCCGAACTGGCTCACGATCCGGCCGCGCGCGGGCCAGGGCAGGGAATGCTTGGCCACCGGAGGCAGGGCCGGCTGGCTCCCCCGCTTCGGGCCGCGCCGCCCCAACTGCTGGATGAGGTTCTCGAGGGCGCGGGCCGAGACCTCCAACTCCCGGAAGCGCTTCTCGGCGCCGGCCAGCTTGCTGGAGACGTCCGCGAAGGACTTCCGGGTCTGGACCAGCGATTTCTGTCCGTCCTCGAGGTGGCGCAGCTCCTTGGCCATGCCGGCCTGGACCCGGCGGCCGCCTTCGAGCGCATGGGTGTGCTCGACCGCGGTGCGGGCCTCGATCCGGGTCAGTTGGGCCAGATAGCGCGTGCGCTGGCGGAGGGCGCTGCGCCGGAGGGACTCCTCCCAGAGATGGTCGCTCCCGTAGAACCTCCCGCCCACGACGGACTGCTGGGAATATTCCGTCAACTCTTCCGAGAGGACGCGCAGGCCCCGCTGGCGGGCGGAGCCGAGGGCGCTGAGCTTCCCGCTCAGCCGGGCCTGGGTGCCCTCGATCTCGGAGCGCCGCTCCTTGAGCGCCTCGAGGCGCTGCTGGTTCCGGCGGTTCTCCCGCTGCAGACGCACCAGGTCGGTCTCCATGGCGCCCCGCCACTCCCGGATCTTCTCGATCTCCTTGCGGTGGTTGTTAAGGTCGCTGCGCACCTTCTCCAGCTCGCGCTGACGCTCGGTCAGGGAACTCGCCGACGCGCTCCCCGCGCCCAGACACAGGATGGCCGCCGCGATGAGGGCCTTCCCGCGCCCGCGCGCCGCGTGCCGAAGGGAGAAGCCTTCGACCAGGAGTCCCCCCAGGATCCCTCCCAACAGGAGGGCCGACTGCGCCCACCAGGCGGGCCAATGGCTCGCCCAATCCTGGGACAGGGGCTGCGACAGGAGCGCCGTCACCCCCGCCCCCGCAGCGACCCCGGCGCCGACCAAACCCGCCGACCGCGCCAGGCCGGACAGGGCGGGCGGCGCGGTGACGTCCTTCCAGAGCGAGAGGAGCCAGCCCACCACGGCGGCCGCGAGGATGAAGCCGGCGAGGGCGAGGATCAAAGACAGGAAGCGTCCGTACAGCTGCAGCCGCAGGATCGTCTGCGCCTGCATGGGCCGGTAGAGGAGCTCCGCCACCCCCTCGATGGCCTCCGCGGAGTGGATCCAGGCCGGGAGGCCGGCCATGTTCTCCCGCTCCAGACGCACCTCAAAGGCTCCCGGCAGGGGATTCTCGCCCAGGAGCGTGACGGACTCGGCGATGTGCGGGTCCCGGGACTCCATGCGGGCCAGGCTCTCCTTCGGGGAGAAATAGTCCACGCTCTCGGTCCCGGGCAGGGCCAGGAGCTTCTCCTCCACCACCTTGCGCCGCTCGTCGTGGGGATCACCGTCCAGGAAAGCCAGGATGCGGAAATCGTCCAGGAGCAGGCGCTGAGCGTCGAGCGTATGGGACCGCACGAGCAGGACGCATTCCCCCAGGAGTCCTCCTACGATGCCGAGGAGGATCAGCACTAAACCGCGTCGCTTCGACATGCTAGGAAGATTGTATAGAAAATAGCCGCCATTCGCTTGATTGTCAATACCAGTGGCAATAATTCTTTCCCTGTGAGCGGGATTACTTGGAGCGGGGCTTGGAGGGTCGGGTCCCCCCACGCCGCCGCAGCGCGGAGCCCAGCAGGGAGACCGTCAGGAGCAGCGAGAGCAGGAAAAGGAAAGGGTGGCCGTTGACCGCGAAGTGGACGAAGCGGAGCAGGGGGGTCCGGGGCGGCGGAGCGGCCCCGGCGGCCTTCCGGACATCCGGCTGGGAGGGCGACGGGGCGATCTTGACGATGTCGGGATCCCCCATGAGCCGCCCGATGTCGCGGACCCGCACGCGGCCCGAGACGATGAACACCATCCGGCTGGTGCCCGGGATCTTCTGGTAACCGATGGCCCGGCGCAGGTCGAAATCCATCCGGAGCGAGATCCTCGCCGCCGCCTGGCGCAGGGCGTCGTTGGGCGAGGTCTCGGGAGGGATGCGGACGCCCAGCAGGAGCTCGGTCCAGGTCCCGGCCGGATCCGCGGCGACCCGGTCGACGGCGCCCACGGACTCCAGCCGCGTCACGCGCGCCGAGGCCATGGCGTCGGCGATGCGCTGGGGCGGCAGCCAGCCCCGGACCGCGACCCGCGTTTTGTCGGCGCCGAGGAAGAGGGGCTCGAAGCGCGCGTCCGCTTGAAAACCCGCCGCTCCGGTCAGCTCCGCCACCGCATCCCGGGCTTCACCCGGGGTGGCGGCGATGTCCATCTCCAGGACCACGGGCCGCCCCTTCTCCTCGGAAGCGGCGCCGCCCTCCGG
Organism: Elusimicrobia bacterium GWA2_69_24; assembly: GCA_001799695.1. GTDB lineage: Bacteria > Elusimicrobiota > Elusimicrobia > UBA1565 > UBA1565 > UBA10166. The sequence goes on along the minus strand of MGTY01000076.1, from coordinate 66,857 downwards.
GCCGTCGCCGGAGACCAGCGCCCCGGGATCCGAAGGACGCCGGTCCACCGGGGGAGCATCCCCCGCCGCCGACATGCCGAGGATGTTGCGCTCGTAATCCTCGCGCCCCATGGTCTTGGCCTGGTCAGCGGAGACCTCGCGGATCTTCGCCGCGGGCAGGAGCAGCGGCCGGCTCAAGGACCAGAGGGAATACTGGTTCGGGTTGATGGAGGCCGGGGCGTCGCGCATGCCCTCATCGACTTCTGCAGGGTCCTTGGCGGGCGCGAACACCGACGGCGCCGGCCGGTGCCGGGGGGACGGAGCCGACCCCGGGACGACGGCCTGGGGACCCGCGGCCGCCGGTTTCGGGATCTCCGGAGCGGCCCCGGGGATCGGCGGACGCTCGGGGGTGATCTGGGGGGTGACGCCGGCGTTCGCACCGGAGCCCGGCGTCCCGGGCGTCCCGCCCTGGGACGGCTCTTCCTCCTGAGCGGGAGCGCAGATGCCGACCCGCGCGCAGGTCTCCTGGAAATTCGCGTCGTCGGGGGTCGTGGTGTGCGGTTGCTTGGGGTTCTCGCCGAAGAACTTCTGGCGGATGGGCTTGCCGCCCTCCGCGGCCTGGCCGGGGATCGCCGCGGCCGCGACGAGGAGGAACGCGGCGGAGAAGGTCAAAAGGCCTACGCAGCGCATGGGTCTATTCTACCACGAAAACGGAGCGCCGGCGCATCAATTCTCGGCCGCGGACCGCACCCGCAGAGCCGCCAGGACGGCCGCCCCGAGCAGGGTCCCGGCCAGGGCGCTGACGGCGGTATGGAGCAGGACCGCTTCGAAGGGCATGTTCGTCGCAGCCAGCAGCTGCGTCAGGCCCAGGGGAGCGAACATCCCGAAGAACAGCCACAGCCGCGGATCGCGCCCCGAGACCGAGCGGCGGGAGAGCGCTCCCAGATACAGCGCGAATCCGGCGAAGAGGCAGGGATAGCCCACCGTCAGCTCCCGCCAATGGAGCGGCAGCCACCATACGGCGGGATTCCGCCCCGCGAGTTCCTCGAGCCACGCGGCCGGGCCCCAGCGCGTCAGCCAGCCCGGCGGCACCAGGAGGACCCCCGCCGCCAGCAGGGCGAGCACCATTCCGGCCAGCGAGCTCCGCCCCGCGGACGGCGGCCCCTGGGTCGCCGCCCTCGGATCCGCTGGGAGGAGCGCCAGGGCGGCCGCCAACAGCGCCGCCCCTCCCGCGGCCAGGGTCCACGCGCTCCGCCACTCGCCCAGGCGCCAGGACTCCATGGAGAGCAGGGCGTAGGCGCCCAGGCCGAACGCCGCGGCGACCGCCGTGGTCACGAACGCGGCGGCCACGGCTTCGCGCCACGGGGAGGCCTCGGGGAGGCGCGATTCCCGGTGCATCCAGCGCAGGGTCTCCAGGCCCTGCCGCAAGCCCATGATGGGGCCCAGGCAGGCGAGGGCCAGGCCGAGTATCAGGCGGACCAGGCGCTCGACGGGACCGTCCCCCTTGGCGGGCCGTTCCGCGAGGGAGAAGGCCTGGACGTAGCCGAGGGGCCGCAGGGAGCGGAGGAGGCGCCGCAGCTCGCGGAGGTTCCCCTCGATCCCGTCCGCCGGCCGCAGACGCAGGACCACGAAATCCGTGCCGGCGCCCGAGACCTTGCGGCGGACCGCATCGACGCCGGCCTCGACCGGGAGCTCCGTGAAGGTCGCGATCCGGAGCACCGGCTCCCGCCGCGGGTCCAGCAGCCGCTCCAGGATCCGGCCGACGGAGCTTCCCCGCCGCTCGTCATGGACGACGAGCCGCAGGCGCGTAGACCGGAAACGCTCCTCCAGGATATCGAGGGAATCCTCGTGCAGCCGCTCCAGCCCGTCCGGCAGGAGCACGCCCCCCTCGCCCTCCTGGACGGGGATGAGGCGTGAGTCGGCGTCCGAGCCCACCAGGAACAGGGGCCGCCAGCCCGTCCGGGCCAGGGACTCGAGCAGGTCGGGAGGATAACCGATCGTGAAAGAGTCCGGAGCCGTTCCCGCCGGCAATTCCAGCACGCGGGTCTGCGCGAACACCCGGGCGGCGAGAGCGATCCCCTGCGCGCGCGCGGACGCGTCCAGGCGCCGGGCCAGGGCTTCCCCCTTGACCCAGAGCGCTCCGGGCGCCAAGGGAGCGTCGTGGGCGGCGACCCCGGTGGCGCGCAGCTTCTCGATCTCCGACGCGTCGAACCTGAGGACCTCGCCCGAGCGCAGGAACGGACCCAGCCGCTCCGTGCGGAGCACGGCCCCCACGATCCCCATCGCCCGGGCCCGCTCCCAGAAGATGTTCGCGGGGTAGGCGTTCGCCAGGCAGAGGGAGCGGACCTCCTCCGCCTCCAACGCCATCGCGGCGCCCCTCTGCCGCCCGGTCAGGTCGAAGAGGAGGGTCGCGCCGGCGAAGAAGATCAGGACGGCGAGCGCGGTCCGCGGTCCATTGCCCAGGATCAAGGACATGGCGGCGCGGGCACGGGAATGCGGATGTCAGTCTTCCTGGGGGGCGGGCTCGACGGGCTCTTCAGGGGAGGGTCCCTCCGGCGCGGCCCCGGCGACAGGAGCGTCGGGGATGTCGCCCCCGGTCGCGGGGGCTCCTTCCAGGGGCAGCTCCGCGATCGTGAAGGCATCGATGGCCGGAAGGTCCTGCAGGTTGCGCAGCCCGAAGTGCCTCAGGAAATCGGGGGTCGTCCCGTACAGGAGCGGTCGTCCCACGGTCTCCTTGCGGCCCACCACGCGCACGAGGCTCTTCTCCAGCAGGGTCTCCAGCGCCGCGATGACCTCGACTCCGCGGATCATCTCGATCTCCGCGCGGGTCAAAGGCTGCTTGTAGGCGATGATGGACAGGGTCTCCAGGGCCGCCGTGGAGAGCCGCATCGTCATCTTCTCCCGGAAGAGGTTGCGGACGTAGGCCGCGTAATCGGGCCGCGTCGCCATCTGGAAGCCCTCCGCGATCTCGATGACCTGGATGGCGGCGCCGCGCTCCTCATACTCGCGCTGCAGCTCGGAAACGAGGCTGGCCACCTGGTCGCGGTCCTTGACCCCGATGGCCTGGCAGAGCTTGGGGACGTCGATGGGCTGGTCGGTGATGAAGAGCAGCGTCTCGATAGCCTGCTTTAAATCCTTTTGCTCCCGCATAAAGATCCTCGCTACGCCGAAGGCGCCTCGCCGCCGTCCCGCGCGCCCTCCCCTCCGGCCTCGGCCGCCTCCGCGGACTCCGCCCCCGGCTCCTTCGGGCCCTCGCCCTCCGGCGCGGCGGCCGCCGGGTCCGCGAAGCCGGGCCAGACCGGGGTGACGACCTCCGGCGGAGCCTCTTTCTTGTAGACCAGGATCTCGCCGAACGCGTCGCCTTGACGGGCGAAGATCTGCTGCAGCTTGATGAGCTCGAGCAGCGCCAAAAAGCAGGTCAGGATGGCCCGCCGCTTGCGCTCCCCCTCGAAGACCTGCCGTAAGGTGACGTAGGGGCTCTCCTCGACCAGCTGGAGGATCTTCGACATCTTCTCCTCGATGGGATATTCCTCGCCGGTGATGACGCGGCCGTCGTCCTCGGCCCGGTCGAGGATCTCCTTGAGCGTGCTCAGGAGATCGAAGATGCGGATGTCGAGCGACTTCTCGCGTTCCTGGAACCGGGGCGCGCCGCGGTAGAAGATGCCCTGGAACTGCTCCGCCCGGGACGAAAGGAAGGAGGCCGCCTGCTTGAACTTCTGGTATTCAACGAGCTTGGCCACCAGCTCGCTGCGCGGATCCGGGCCCTCGTCCTCCAGCCCGGGGTGGGAGGGCAGGAGGCTGCGGGCCTTGATCTGCATCAAAGTCGAGGCCATCACGAGGAAGTCCCCCACGACCTCGAGGTTGAGCTCCTTCATGATCTCGAGATAGGAGAGGTACTCCTGGGTGATCTTGGCGATGGGGATGTTCTGGATGTCGAGGTCGTTCTTCTTGATGAGGTAGAGGAGCAGGTCGAGCGGCCCCTCGAACATCTCCAGATGGACCTCGTAGGCTCGGCGGAGGGTCATGCGGCCCTCAGGTTCATCGCCCGGCGCACGCGCTCCAGAGTCCGGCCGGCGACTTCCCGGGCCTTGCGGCTGCCCGCCTCGAGGATGGCGTCCACCGAACTCTCCGGAAAAGCCTCCCGGGCGCCGAGGAACCGCTCGCATGGGGCGTTCATGCTCCCGAGCAGGGACTGCTTGCAGGCCACGCAGCCGATGAGGCCCTCGCGGCACTCGACCTCGCGGCGGTCGGCGAAATCGCTGTAGAGCCGGTGGAAGGCGTAGACCACGCAGCCGTCAGGGTGCCCCTTGTCCTTGGCCCGGACCTTGAGGGGGTCGGTGTACATGGACATGACCTTGGTCTTCAAGGACTCGGGCGTCTCGCAGAGCTGCAGGGTGTTCCCGTAGGATTTGGACATCTTGCGGGCGTCGAGCCCCGGGACCTTGGCCGTGGGGGTCAGGAGGACGCGCGGCTCCGCCAGCACGTCGCCGTAGATCGAGTTGAAGCGGCGCACGATCTCGCGGGAGATCTCCACGTGCGGAGCCTGGTCGATCCCAACGGGGACCTGGTCCGCGCCGTAGAGGACGATGTCCGCCGTCTGCAGGACGGGATAGCCCAGGAACCCGTGCGTCCGCAATTCGAGCCGGGCCGCGCCCTCCGCCGGCGCGACCTCCTCCAGACGGGCCCCCGAGACCTTTTCGCGGTTCTCCTGGGACAGGACGCCTTCCGCCGCGCGGGTCAGCTTGGTCTTGCCCAGCTCCTGGAGCTGTTCTTTATAAGTCGGGTTGTTCTCCAGCCAGGAGATCGGCGTGATCATGGAAAGGAGCAGCGCCAGCTCGGCGTGTTCGGGCACGCGCGACTGCTGGAAGACGACGCAGCGCTCCGGGTCGATCCCGGCGGCCAGCCAGTCGCGGACCATGTCCCGGACGTCGACCTGCAGGTTCCCGGTGGTCTCATAGCCGGTCGTGAACATGTGCCAGTCCGCGACGCAGAAGAAGCAGTCGCGCTCTTCCTGCAGCTTCACCCAGTTGCGCAGGGCGCCCCAGTAGTTCCCCATGTGGAGCTTGCCCGTGGGCCGCATCCCCGACATCACCACGCCGCGCTTGTCGCCCATGGCCTAGCCGAGTATCCCCACCTGCATGAGCAGCGCCATCGAGATGCGCATGGGCCACAGGACCAGCGGGGCCAGGTTGTGCGTGAAGAGGAGCAGGAGGATGATCACCATGCCGTACGGCGCGTGGCGCTCATAGACGTCCCGCCAGCGGACGGGGAGGAGCCCGCTGAGCACCTTGCTGCCGTCGAGGGGATGGACCGGCAGGAGGTTGAAGAAGGCCAGGAAGAAGTTGAGCGTCACCCCGAAGAGCAGGAGCTCGAGCAGGGTCTGGCGCAGCCCCGGGCCGGAGCCGGGGACGAAGGTCATGCCCTTGAAGAGGAAGGCCGCGGCCAATGCGAGCGCGAAGTTGGAGAGGGGCCCCATGAGGGCCACCCGCACCATGTCCCGCACCGGGTCCTTGAAGCGGCGCGGGTTCACCGGGACCGGGCGGGCCCACCCGAACACGGGGGAGCTCGTGAGCAGGCAAAGAAGGGGCACGAAGACGGTGCCGAAGGGGTCGACGTGGGCCATCGGATTGAGGGTCAGGCGCCCGGCCCGCTCCGCGGTGTCGTCGCCGCGCACGAAGGCCGCCCAACCGTGGCAGAACTCATGCACCACCACGGAAAAGAACAGCACCGGGAGCTGGATGATCCATTCCACGACGGTATTCTACCTGTAAACCGACGGGCATGTACAGCCGGGTCCGGCCTTCGCCGCCGACCGGGACCCGGGGTCTCAGCGCTCCGCGGGCCCGGCCGCGAGCAGGCGGTCGAGCCAGAACAGGATCCCGACGAACACCCCGAGCGCGGCGCCGACGAGACCCCCGACCACCCAGCCGACCGGGCCGGAGAGGAAGAGCAGGGCTAACAGACCCGTGTTGGTGGCCAGCCAGCCCAGCCCCCCCAGGGAGATGAGACCGAAGAAGCCGGCCGCCGCGGCCGCGATCCCGGCCAGGGCCGCGACGCGCCCCACGACCTTGGACCCGATGCGGCCCCCGCGGCGGGCCGTCCGGCCCACGACGTCGCCCGACACCCAGCCCTCCGAGGGGATGGGGTCGCCCGCCCGCACGGCCCGGCCGGCCGAGCGCACGGAGCGCACGTAGGCCACGAAGCCCGCGACCGTGGCCGCGAAGGTGGCCGCCAGGGTGGCCGCCGTGATCATGCCGAGCCGGACCCAGCCGTCCATGGGGGCGAGTTCCTCCCCCTCCTTCTTCCCCGGGAACTCGAAGGAGTCCGTGAGCTTGTTGATGCGCCGCATCTCCGCGGGCAGGGCGCCGCGCTTCCAGTGTTGGAAGAACTTCTCGCTCGCCCCCCCGATTCCGCCCCAGTCGAAGGCGACGGCGACCATGAAGGTCAGGGAGTAGGGAAAGGCGGCCAGGAGGCCGAAGGCCAAGCCCAGGACGCCGAACACGACCCCCGCGAGCCCCGACACGATGCGCAGCGCCGACACGCCCAGGAAGCGGCCGATGCTGGACGTGTCGTAGTCCGGCGCCGCCACGTACTTGAACCAGGGACGACCCAGGAGCAGCGCCCCGAATAGCGCCGAGCCGAAGACCCCGCCCACGGCCCCGGCGATCGCGCCGCCGAGGAAGGGGAACACGCGCTTGGCGATACGCCCCAGGAGGTTCAGGACGCGGCGGATGAAGGGCAAGAACCGCTCCGCGATGCGCCGCAGGAAACCCAGGACCGCGCGCGCGGGGGTCTCCACGGCCCCGGCCAAGGCGGCGGCGGGCGTGAAGACCAGCGCCGCCGCGGTCCCGACCAGCGCGACGCCCAGTCCGAGGACCGGACCAGCCTCGGCCCGGCCGGCGGCGTAGGCAAAAGCCTCAGCCGAGTTGCTCCAGAAACCGCGCGTCCCGGTCCAGGCGTCGCCCGCTTCCCGCGCGACCGTGGCCAGCCAGCCCGCGGGCCGGGGCCGCTCCACCGTCTCCGAGGACGCGGCGCCCTCGGGACGGACCGCTTCCTTGCCTTCGGGTGCCGAGGCCTTCCGCGAGGCGCGCAGCACCAAGGACAGCACGAGGGGCAGGCCCCAGAGGACCGCGGAGGCGGCGTAGAGCAGGCCGTTGGCCGTGCGCACGACGCCCTGGAACAGACCGGCCTCCTGCTTCACGCCGGGATAGGCGAGCCCCACCAGGCGCTCGCCCGCGTCATCGGCGATGCTCCGGAAGCTCCGCTTCCAGCGGCTCAGCCATTGCTCGGCCTGCCCGCGGCCGGACCAGGACATCCCTTTCGCGACGCCCGTGAGTATCCAGGCCGGGGCGCCGTAGATCACGCCCAGCACGAGCCCCGCGGCGCCGGCCGCGACCGTGCCCAGCCCGCCGATGAACTGCACCAGGCGCTTGAGCACCAGCCCGGTCAACCCGGTGTAGCGGTAGCGGAGCTCGCCGCGGTCGCCGATGACGTTGCGCCAAACGGGCGCGCCCAGCACGGCGGCGCCGCCCGCCGCCATCTGAAGGATGCCGGTGAGGCCGCCGACCACGAACCCGGCGGCGAATGGGATGGCCCGCTTGAGGACTTCCTTCAGCCCGCGCAGGACCCTCCGGATGAGGCCCGAGGTCAGGAGCACGACGAGTCCCCGCCAAGCGGCTTCGAAGAACACGCCGGCGGCCGAGACCGCGGCGCCGCTCACGGCGGCCGCGGCCGAAAATACGTATCCCGCGAGGACCGCGGGCATGGCGAGGACCGGATAGGCCCCGATGCGGGACGGAGCGTCCCGGAACAGGGTCTCATCGACCCGGCGGGAGCGCAGGCCGCTGTCGGCCGCCAGCCCGAGCCGGGCCCAGACCCGGAAGGAATCGCCCGCGGCTTCCCGGCCCGTGCGGGCCGCGCCGGTGAAGAGGCCGCGCCACACGCCGGGCTGACTTACGGCCAGGCCCAGGGAGAATCCCGCGGCTGCGGCCGCGGCGCTCACAGCCCAGGCCGCCCCACCCGCATAGGCGAGGAGTACGGCCGGAATGAAGGGGACGAGCATCGGCGCCCCGAACCAGCCGCCGACGGCGAAGATGGAACCCAGGGCCAGCACGGTCCACACCGAGGTCCGGGCCGGCTCGGCCGGATCTGCCTCGGATTCCTGCGCGGTGACTGAGAAACCGCGGCCCTTTCCGGCGAGAGGAGCACGACTTTCGCCTTCAAGGGCGGCGTCCCCTTGGCCGCCGTCCGTCCGTTCGGTCTCGCGACCAAAGGCGGCGGCCAGGGCGCGGCCCGTGACCGCGAGCCCGGTCAGAACCACGGCGGGCAGGGCCGCGGCGGCCGCGAAGGGCGCGTTCAGGAGCCGGACCACGACGCGGGCCACCCCCACGGACTGACGCGGGGAGACCTCGGATCCGACCTCATGGAAGGCGAAGGTATCGCCCAGGATGTCCAAAGACCGGTCCCAGCGCGCCTTGGCCTGGGCGATCCTGCCTCCGTCGGAGACCCTGGCGAGGCCCGCGAGCGTCCCCGAAACGAGCACGGCGGGCAGTCCGGTGACGAGACCGAAGGAGCCGCCCACGACGGCCAGAACAGCGGCGGTGAGGAACCCGAGGGCGCGCAGGGCGAGCATCCCCGCCATGCGCGGGAAAGCGCTCAGCCAATCCGAATCCCAATCCTTATCCACCGCGTAGCGGCCGGTCACGACTCCCGTCCAGACCGGGGCGGCGAGACTCACGGCACCCGCGGCGGCCGAAGCCATGGCAGCCTTCGCGGCCGAAACGATGGCGGCGCCGGCCGCGGGGATGACGCGGCGGATCAGGCGTCCGAGGAACTCGAAGACCTGCGCCAGCGCCGGGATGAGGCCGACCAGCACGCGCTGCGTCGCGCGCCAAGCCGCCCGGACCGGAATCTCCGCGGCCTTGTAGACCAAGCCGAAGAGGCCGAAGATGGGGACGGAAAGATATCCCAGGAGCACAAAGGGCATGGCCAGCACCGGATAGCGAAGGATGCTCGCCGGAAGCTCGGCCTTCATCGCCTCTTCCATCGACGACGCGGTGAGCACGGCCCGGAAGACCAGCCCGAAGCGGGCCCAGAACCGGAAGGCGGTGCCGCCGGCCGTGCGCGCGCCCGCAGCCGCCTCGCCAGGCCAGGAGACCCAGAGACCGGCCTCGGACAAGGAGGCGCCGAAGGCGAAGCCCAGGAACGCGGACGAGATCGCCGCGACCAGGGGGTGGGACGCGGCCAGGCCGGACAGCACGGGGGCGAACGCCAGCGCCCCGGGCAGGAAGAAGAAAGCCGACGCGGCACCGGCCGCGCCGAGGAGCAGCGTCACCGGCAGGGAGAACACCTTGCCCGCGGGCGCCGGAGCGGGCTGGGGCGCCGGGGTCTGGGGCTGTGCGGCCGAGTCCTGCGCCGTCCCGGGAGCCAGCCGCGGCGCGGTCTTGCCCGCTTGCGCACCGACCGCCTCATCCAGAGCGGCCGCGCCGCGGCCGCCGTCATAAAGAGAGGAAAGAGAGCCGAAAGACGCGGCGATGCCCTGCCCGCGGGATTTCTCGATAACGCGCAAGGGGGCGGTCAACTTCTGTGCCATGATGCCGGCGGCTGGGCGGGTCAGGTCCGCGTGAGGGACGACCGCGGCCGGGGCCTTGAAAGAGAGCGCGGAGACCTGCGCCCCGGCGACGGCGGCGGGGGCGGTCAGGGAACGCGGCTGGGCGGCAGGCTGCCGCGCGGCCGACGCCGCGGCAGAGGCGGAGCCCACGACCGTCCGCGTCATGGGAGTGGGAAGTCCGACCGTAGGCAGAACCCCGCTGAGCCCGGAAAGGGAGGAGCCGGCGAGGCCTTGATACCCGGTAGCGATGGGAAGACCGGTGCCGAGACCCTGCGGCACGACGGGCAGGACTCCGGCGTTGTTCACGGCGGCCGACTGCAAGAGCTGGGCCGCGGCGGCCCAGCTCCCGGAACCCGGGACCGTCAAGAGGAACGCGGCGCATAGGGTGACGGCGATGATCCGGGTAAAAAGCGAGTGGCGCATGGTCTCTCCTTGATTCAAGCCAGACCATTGTACGCGCAGAGACCGGTCCGCCCCTAGGGTCCATCGGATAAGGGAAGCCCAGTCAAGCGGCCCATGGGTCCCGGGAGGCATTCTGGGCCCCCCCGGGACCCGTGGACCCAGGCCCGGGCCCACCGCCAAGGCCCCTCACAAGCCCGGTCCCGGGGATTAAGTTGTTTAAGTTGTTTGCGGGGAAGAAACTTAATCCCCGGGGTTAAGTTTTGAGTTTTGTGCCGCGACTGCCGGACGGTCCATAAGTTAGTTGAGTGACAGGCACCGGGAAAAGATAGAATCGGGGCATCATGAAAGCGGTGTTCTATACCAACGAGTATCCGCCCAACATCTACGGAGGGGCCGGGGTCGCCGTCTCCTGCCTCTCGCGCGAACTGGCCAAGCTCATGCAGGTCGAGGTGCGCTGCTTCGGGGACCAGGATGTGAACACCCCCCGGCTCAAGGCGCGCGGCTACCGGCCCTGCGGCGAGATCGCCAAGGATGCCGCGCCCGGCGTCGCCAAGGCACTGGAAGCGGTGAGCATCAACCTGCAGTTCTGCAAGAACAACACGGCCGACGTGGTGCACTGCCACACCTGGTACACCAACCTCGGCGGCTTCTTCACCAAGATCCTGCACCGCATCCCGCTCATCATCACCACGCACTCGCTGGAGCCGCACCGCCCATGGAAGCGGGAGCAGCTGGGCACCGCCTACGACCTGAGCTGCTGGATCGAGCGCAACGCCCTGGAGGCCGCCGACGCCATCATCGCCGTGTCCGAGGGGATGAAGCGCGACATAATCGACTGCTTCGGCCTGCCCCCCGCGAAGGTCCACGTCATCCACAACGGCATCGACATCCACCGCTTCAAGAAGACCGCGAGCACCGACGCGCTCAACACCTGGAAGGTCGACTCCAAGACCCCCTACGTGCTGTTCGTCGGGCGCGTCACCCGGCAGAAGGGCATCATCCACCTGGTGGACGCCATCGAACACATCGACCCGCGCGCGCAGATCGTCCTCTGCGCCGGCGCCCCGGACACCAAGGAGCTCGCGGCCGAGATGGCCGCCAAGGTGAAGGCCATCCAGGCCCGCCGCGGCGGCGTGATCTGGATCCAGAAGATGGTCTCCATCCAGGAGCTCACCGAGCTCTACAGCAACGCGGCGGTGTTCTGCTGCCCGTCCATCTACGAGCCCTTCGGCCTCATCAACCTGGAAGCCATGGCCTGCGAGACCGCGGTGGTGGCCTCGGCCGTCGGGGGCATAAAGGAAGTCGTAGTACCGGGGGAGACGGGCTTCCTCGTCCCGTTCAAACCCAAGGCGGACGGGACCTTCAATCCCGCGGACCCGCGGCGCTTCTCCAAGGACCTGGCCCGGAACATCAACAAGCTCCTGGGGGACCCGGCCCTCGCGCGGCGGATGGGGAAGAAGGGACGCCGGCGCGTGGAGCGCTTCTTCAGCTGGGAGACGGTCGCGAAGAAGACCGCGGCGCTCTACAAGGCCTTGGTCGCGGCCAACCGGCGCGCCAACCACTGAAGGGCCTGGGCCCGGGCAGAGAACTCCCCTTCCCATTGGGCGCGGGCCGCCTCATCCAGCAGCAACCGGTACTGGGTCCCGGGCGAGAGCCCGGCCTGACCCAGATCCGCCCCTCCCAAAAGACGCGGCTGGAACGCGGTCTGCGGCCGTCCGGGGAACATGCCGGCAAGCGCCGCCTCGGCCGCAGAGCCCAGGGCGGCGCGGGGCGACATCCGCTCGGAGGCGGCCTGCAGTGCGGCGAACAGCGGCCTGGCGGAGCCCCGCTCCATGTGCAGAGACTCCAGGAAGGCCCTCCCGTCCCCCTCCAGCGCCAGGGCGCATAGGCCGAGCCGCACCACGGCCCCCGCGACGCTCCCGGCGGAAGCGGGCCAGGCGAAGCGGGGATGGAAGGCGGACAGGAGCCCCCAGCGCTTGAGCAGCGTCATGGCGGGCCCGGGGTCGCGCTCTTCCAGGAGACGCAGAAGCTCGCCGCGGATGCGCTCCCGGGACAGGCGGCCCGCGCTCCCCTCGCTCACAGCTCCCTTGACGAGTGCCGCGGTCCCCGGCTCCAGCCGGAACGAAAGACGCCCGGCATAGCGCGCGGCCCGGAAGAGGCGGGTCGGGTCGTCTTGAAAACTGGCGGGGTGCAGGACCCGG
>MGTY01000076.1:0-54605 GCA_001799695.1 Elusimicrobia bacterium GWA2_69_24 | reverse complement strand
CCAGGTCCAGCCGGAACCCGCCGCGGAAGAATAGGCGCACGGTCCCGAACCGGCCGAAGGCCTCGGAACTGCCGCCCCAGCGGCGGACCGCCGCCCGGGCCAGCGGGAAGGGGTCCCCCTCGACCGAAAGGTCCAGGTCCTTCGCCGCCGCTCCGAGGAGTCCGTCGCGCACGCAGCCGCCCACCGCGTAGAGCGGCAGGCCGAGGTCCTCCGCCATGCCGGCCAGCGGAAGGAGGCGCGCCCGGACCCCGGAGTCGACCTTCATGCGCGGCTCCCGCGCGGCAGCGGCGGAGTCTCACCCAGGGCCAGGCGCTTCTCCCAACCCAGGAAGCTCCGCAGGCGGTCGTTGGCCTTGAGCAGGGCCTTGATGCCCTTCACCGCGGCCTCGCGGGTGAACTCCTTGTTCCCCTGGAGCGGGACCAGCCGGGGGACCCGTCTCTGCCGGGCGAAGGACCGGTCCACGGCATGGACGCCGAGCTTGAGCTGCTGGCAGTAATACTCCGCCACCTTCGCCTCGTCCTCGAGGTCATCGTCCTCCTGGAGCGCGGTGCGGATGGCGTCCATCCCGAAATAGGAGATGGGCTCCAGACCCACGATGGAGTCCTTGAGCACGGCCTTCATCTGTTCGTGATCCTCCGCCATCTTCCTCTTCCAGCGCTCGGCCTCCTCCTCGTAAGCGGGTGGGAACACGAACGCCAGGTGCTCGGCGGAAGGGTCGAAATATACGACGGTGACTTCGGGATAGAACGCGACCCCGCAGGTCTCGCAGAGCAGGAGGTTCAGCTCGCCGCCCAGGAGCTGGTCCCGGAGACTGGCGTCCTGGTCGCCGCGGACGAAGCTCCAGACCTCGGCCTGAAAGGTCAGGCAGCCCTCCGGACACTGCGCGTCGATCCGTCCCTTGAAGCTCATCGTTTTCCTCCGTGCTCCGGCTCTATTGCGACATCCTCTTCAGGTATTCGTTGACGGCGTCATCGTAGCTCTTTGGGCGGCGTTCGCGCAGGGACTTCTCCACCTCTTCGCGGATCGCTCGCGGCGGCTGGTATTCTTCGGCGTTGGGCAAGGGCACGAAACCGGTGTCCGCCCCCACGCGGCCGCCCCGCCCCGCCGGGCGGGCCACGCCCCGCTGGCGGCTGAACGGAGCGGCGGCGCCCTGCGCCATGGACTGCTGTTGGGCCATGCTCTCAGAGCAGGACTTCTTCCCCTGGTCGAGCAGCTCGAGGGCCTTCTGCTGGTGCCCGCGCGCCTTCTCGGTATCCTGGACTCCCAGCGCCCCCTCGGCCGAGACCTGCTCGGCCTGGGCCGCGCGCACCGCGTCGAGCGCCGCCGCGGGCGCCATCCCGAAATCGCTCGCGATGGATTCGATGGCCGCCTCGACCTCGGACGCCTTCCGGCGCGCCTGCCGCTGCACCGCGGCGTCGGCCATGATCTGGGAGAGCCGCTCCTCAGTCATGGCGGGCGCGGGCGCGCCCCGCTGCAAGCGCTCCAGGATACCGGCCTCCCGCTCGGCCAGACGGTCGAGGCCCTCCGCCTCGGGGGAAGCGCCGCCGTCGGGCCGCCGCAGGCGGGCGGACTGAACCTGGAGCCGATGGACGGTGTAGTCGAGGAGCTTGGGCGCCTCGCGGACCTTGGCGCGCTGGAACTCCGCGAGCACGCCCCGCATCCAGCGGGCAGCTTCCTCGGGCATGGCCGGGCCGAGCGCGGCCGCGTCGCCGAGCGCCGCGCGCTGCTCGGCCTCCAGCGCGCGCAGGAGGTCGGACTGGGCCCGAAGCCGCTCCTGGATCTTCTGGTCCTCGATCTCCCCGGTCAGGCCCAGGCCGCGGGCCTGGGCCTCGGCCGCTTCCTTCCACAACCGCTCGAGTTCCTCCACCCGCTGGGAAGGGGAGTTCCCCGCCTCCTGGGCGTAAGACTGCGCGGCCGACGCGATGGTCTTCTGGACCTGGGCGAGCTGCTCCGAAAGCTGGGAGGCGATCCGGGCCGCGGCCGCGTAATCCCCGCGCGCGAGCGCCTCCTGCAAGGCGTCCATGGACCGGCTCGCGGCCTGCAGAGGCACCGAGTACACGCGGCGCGCCTGGGCCCGCGAGGACTCGGGGTCCACCTTGGGCAAAGACTCGATGGCCTTGGACATGGCCTCCATCTGTCGGCGCAGGTTGCCCAGCGCCTCGTCGAGACGGCGCTTCTCCTCGGCCGTGGGGGCCTTGCCGCCCTTGGCCAGCTTATCGAGCGCCCCGGAGATCTCGGAGCCGGCCTGGTCCATGCGGTTCGCCTCGGCCCAGAAGTCCTGCATGGCCTGGACCTCGCGCCCCGCGTTGAGGATCTCGGCGGCGCGCCGCACCCGCTCCTCCAGCTCCTTGTGCCGCCGCGCGGCCTCGGGCCAATCCTTCTTCCGCTCGGCCTCGCGGGCCGCGGGATACTCGCGCTCCTTGAGTCCCTGGAGCGCCTGGGACAAGGCCCCCGCGCTCTCCGCCATGCCCGGGTTGGCGTAGGGGTCCTCCGCCATGGACTTGGCGAAGGCGTCCAGGCCCTGCGCCGTGTCGGACCATTCCTGGGACAGGGCGGCCCCGACGATCTGCAGCTCGTCGAGCCGGGAGGCCTGCTGGGCGGGATCGGATTTCGCGGCCTCCTCCGACAGGCGGCGCATCTCACCCTCGCGCTCAGCCAGCTTTCCCAGCGCGGCCTCGGCCCCCAGCCACTGCCGTTGCGTGTGGAGGTGCTGGGATTCGAAGTCGATGAGGACCACCACCCCCGGCGCGGAGTAGGCGGTCTGGGGGGCCGGGCGGGCGGTGTCCGCGGCCCGGAGGCGGAAGTCCACCCGGGAACCCGCCGGCAGCCGCGAGAGGTCCCAGTCATAGTCGCTCACCAGGCGGGTGGGCCGAGCCGCCGTCCCCTTGAGGGTCACCACCAATTCCGTGCCCCCGTTCACCCGATAGACCAGCGCCAAGGACGAGAGCCCGTAGTCGTCGCGCGCCTCGAAGGTCACGGGCAGCTTCTCGCGCGGGCTCATCTCGACGTCGAAGGCCGGGGACAGCAGGTCCACGACGGGCGGCTTATCCTCCAGGACCCGCAGGGGATAGGCCATGGGGGCGGGGTCGGACGTCCCCTCCGTCCCGACGAGTTCGAGCTTGAGGGTCCCGTTCTCACTGAAGGGGAAGCCGGCTTCCCACCGCCCGTCGGGGAGACGTTTCATGGCGACCCGGGAACTCAGGTGCGAGACCGCGAGTCCCGCGGCGGCGAGGGGCTGGTCCGGCCGGCCCGCAACCGACACCCAGCTGCCGCGCAGGGCCGCGATCTCACCCGCGTCCTCCAGCGCGATCTCCTTCTCCTCTCCCCCGAGGCCGGGGGGACGGACCCGGGCCCGGACCCCCTTCAGGCGCGGGAAAGGGACCGGGGTCAGGCGATAGGTCCGGGAGCGGAGGTCGCGGAAGGTGACGCGGTATTCCAGCGGGGAGACCAGTCCCTCGGCGAGATACGAGAAGCCCTCCTTGTCGGGCCGGTCCCAGGGAACCGCCTCCCAGCGGGAGCCCGGAAGGTCGCTGCGCACGGACAGGACGAGGGGCTCCGACCGCGCGTCCTTCCAGCGGGCCGAGATGCGCACCCGCTCCCCCCACGCGGTCTTGCGGCTGCCCGGCTCGATCTCCGCGAGCGTCTCCAGCCGGATGTCCCGCCAGGGAGTCACTATCCGGTCGAACCGGACCACTCCCTGGAGCAGCCAGGGCAGGCCCAGCCCCCAGGCCGCCAGGACCACGGTGCAGCCGCGGACGGTGCGGCCGGAGGGCCGCAGGGAGAACGCCGTCTCCTGAGGCAGGCCCCGGAGCAGGGCGTCGGTCCGGCGCAGATGCTCGCGAATGAGCTCCTCGGACACCCGGCCGCGCGCCCCGGACCGCGACAGCTCCCAGGCCGAGCCGAGATAGGGCCTCAAGCCGGGATGCCGCTCGACGATCGCGGCCAGGACCCGGCGCGCCGCGAGGAGCCGCAGGGGGCGCAGGAGGAATGAATAGAACGCGGCGGCCAGGGCGGCGCAGCCGGTCAGGAACATGCCGAGCCGGACCTCCTGCCGGAGCCCCAGCAGGTGATCGAGGGCCCACGCGGCCAGGAGCGCGAGCGCGGCGGCCGAAAGCCAGCGCAGGACTCCGTCGAGGGCCAAAGACGAGAGCCTCTGCAGCCGCCAGGAGCGCAGACGGCGCCGCAATTCGGGCATCACGATGGGATCCATGGACGGCCCTATTGTAACAGAGCTCTGCCCCACCCGCTACTCGCCCCTCCCGTGGGGAGGGGCGAGTGACATCAGACTCTTCGATAACGCGGGCGCGCGCGGGTGTCCCTCCAGCGCGAGGAGCCCGGCCAGATGTCCGCGGCCCTCGGGGTCGGCGCTCAGGTCGTACAGGAAGATACTGTGGCCCGCCACGGCGATGGGATGCTTCGGCTTGAGCCAGTCGAAGACGGTCTTGTCCGTGATGTATTGCGCCTGGAGGTTGGTGGCCGAGACCGCGAAGAGGACGCGTCCGGACGCCGCGGGATCCACAGCGTCCCCGTCCCGGGGCACGTTCCAGTTCTTGACCACCGGGACGAAGCGGATGCCGTAGGCGGCCGGGTCCGCGGTGCCGAAATACGACAGGTAGACCGGAGGGTCGCCCATCTCCTTCAGGATATCCCCCAGACCCTTCAAGTCCTGGCCCCAATCCAGATTGGAGTCCACCAGCCAGCGGTACCCCCCCGCCGGGCCGCCGGCCCCCTCGTTGAAATAGGCCAGATAATGGGGATGGACGCGGAAGGCGGATGCCGCCAGCCAGACACCCAGGACGGCGACGAAGGCGCGCCACCGGTTCCCGAGGGACCAGAGCCGGGAAGCGCCCCAGCCCGCCAGGAGGGCCAACAGCGGCATCATCGGGAGCAGGTGGCGGACCCCGATCTGCACCTTGGACAGCTGGGCCGAGGCGAAATAGGCGGCCAGGGGGAGGATGACCCAGAGCAGCTTGCGGCGCCAGCTGAAGAGGCCGAACGCGGCGGACCCGAACCCGAGCAGGAGGATGGGGATCGGCGTCTTCACGGCCAATGCCGCCGGGAAATAGAGCGCGAACCCGGTGTTGGAGTGCCGGCCCAGCAGGAACGAGGCCCGGCCCGAATCCATGCGCGCGAGCGTGTCCCGCAGGCCGTACCAGAACAGCGGCAGCTGGGTGAAGCGGTAAGCCAGGGCCAGGGCCGCGAAGGCGCAGAACGCGAAGAGCGCGGCCCCCCGCCAGGGGATGCGCGGGACGCTACCCGGGGACCGGCCGGGGCCGAGTTCGAGGAGGAGCATCCCGACGGCGATCGGCCCCAGCAGTATCATGTTGAACTTCGAGGCCAGCGCGAGACCGGCGCAGGCGCCGGCCGCGGCCCACTCCCGGGCGCCGCGCCGCTCCCCGGACAGGAGCCAGAGGACCAGGAAGAAGAGCACCGCGGAGGCTCCGTCGGTGGTGACCAGCGCCAGGTTCGAGACCAGGACCGGACAGAAGACCGCGGCCCCCGCCGCTCCCGCGGCCGCGACGGGACCACCCAGCCGGAACCCCCAGAGCGCCAGGGCGGGAAGCAGAAGGAGGCTGAGCAGGACGAACAGGAAGATCCGTCCCGAATCGAGCAGCTTCCCCGGAGGGACCCGGTTATGATACAGGAAGAAATCGGAGAAGGGATAGCGCCGCATCTGGATCCAATCCGGGTGCGAGAGGGAAAGCACGGGATCCAGGACGAGGAGGGGGACGGCCGCGAGCATCTCCGCCAGGGGCGGATGGTCCGCGATGTTCAAGCGGTAGCGCCCCGTCTTCCAGTAAGAATATCCGGCGGTCAGATGCACCGGCTCATCGTAGGTGGGAGCGGCCGAACGGATGAAAGAGATCCCGGCCCAGAGTTGGACGACCATGAGTCCCGCCAGGATGGGGGCGATCCTTCGGAGACCGCCGGGGTCGGCGGTCTTCTGCTCGCGCGCAGGCTTCACCAGCGGAAGTATAGCACTCCGGCGGGAGGTCCCAAACGGGCTGGGCCCATTGCGGCGGCGGCGCTCCCCCTTCGGCCCTGGGGCCGGACCGAGACCCAGGGCATCCTATCCCCAGAGAATGATCGTAGTCTGGCTGAGCATGCTGCTGGCGAGTCCGTCCCTCGCCCAGACCGCGCCGCGTCAGGTATCCGCGGCCGCGGGTCTTGCCGTCCCGGTGGGACCGGCCGGGGCCGGCGCGGCCGCTTCCGCCCTATCCCTCCTCTCACCCGGACTCGCGGCCCATGCACCAGCCCCCTTCGCCTCTCCGGGCCTCTTCCTGCCCGAAGCCGCCATCACCCCGACCGCGGCCCCTTTGCCGAGGACGTCCGCCGCCCCGCGGGCGGCGCTGCTCCGCTTTGCCCCGCGCGCCGTCTCTTCCCCGCCCGGCCGCCGGGCGCCGCGGGCCACCCGCGGTCTGCCGGCCGCGGACCGCGGACGCGTCCACACGCTCTTCGAAAGCATGCGGCGCCTGCAGGGGACCGACGCCGACCCGGAAGCGACGGACCGGTTCCAGGCCGCGGTCCAGCTCTACCTCGACGGACTCGCCGGGGTGGATCCCGAGGCGGCCAGCTATCTCGGCATCCACTCCGGGGACGGCGTCCTGACGGCGCACGACTCCCGCAGCCGCGCGCGCCGGGACGCCTTCTACCGCCGGGTCTCCCGCGCCCTGGACCGCATCCCCGCGGAGCGGCTCTCGCGCGAGGACGCCGTCGACCACCTGCTCCTTTCCGGACAGATGGGAGCGGGCGAGCCGGAGGTCGGGACCTTCCTCACCTCCCCACTGGAGACGATCTCCATGCAGCTCACCAAGGACTACGCCCCGGTCGAACGGCGCGCCGCCGCGGCCCTGGCGCGCCTGGAGCAGTACCCGAAGGTCCTTCGGCAGGGGCGCCGCCAAGCGGAAACCGCGCCGCGCATCGCGGCCGAGGCCGCCCTGGAGGAAGCCGCGGGCGTCCGGGTCTTTCTGGACGAGACCCAGCGTGTCCTCGCCGCCCTCCTGCCCTCCGAGGACGCCCGCATCCGCCGCGCCGTCGCGGCCTCCCGCCGGGAGCTCGGCCGGTTCGAGTCGGCCTTGCGCCAGCCGCGCCCCGGCGGCGGCTGGGCGGCCGGACGGAAAGCGGTGGAGGAGGCCCTGCGCTCGCATCTGCCCCAGGCCACCCTGGACGGGCTCAGGTCCCTGGCCGAGGAGCAGGCTGCCGCGACCCTGGGCGAACTGAAGGACCTGGCCGCGCGCCTGTTCCCGGGACGCTCCTGGCGCGACGCCGTGTCGGCCGCCGGACGCAAGCCTCTGAAACTGGAGGAGATCCTAGACGCGTACCGCGCCGCCATCGCCCGCGCCCGGCGGCACATCGCGGACGCGGGCATCGCCACCCCGCCGGCGGGAGAAGTGACCGTGCTGGCGACCCCAGAGTACCTCCGGAGCTCCATCACCGAAGCGGCCTACGACGGCCCGCTGCCCCTGGGGCCCACGCGCGACGGGCAGGTGTTCGTCACCTTGCCTCCGCCCGGCGCAGCCCCGGCCGAGGTGGAGCGCTGGCTGGCGACCTACGGCGTGCCCGAGATCATCGACCTCACCGCCCTGCATGAGGCGACGCCGGGGCACCATCTCCAGCTCTCGCGGCAGAAGGAGCACCCGGCCCCCATCCGCCGCATATTCTGGGACTATTTCCTCGGCGAGGGCTGGGCCCATTACATGGAAGGCGTGCTGGCGGATTCGGGCTTCTTGAAGGACGGCGGGCGGCTGCTCATGCTCTACGAACGCTACTGGCAGTTGGTCCGGGCGCGCGTGGCCATGGGACTGCACGCCGAGGGCTGGAGCCTGGCCCGCGGGGCGCGCGTCCTGGCCGAGTCGCTCGGCCTCGACCGGGCGGACGCGGCCCGGGCCGCGCGCCTGTACGCCCTGCTCGACCCCATGGAGTCCATGAGCTACGCCCTGGGCCGCCTGGAGATACTGCGCATCAAGGGCCGGCAGAAGGAGCGCCTGGGCGCGCGCTTCTCAGAGAAGCAGTTCCACGACCGGGTGCTCTCCTACGGGGCGATCCCGCTGCCGCTCATCGAGGCCGCGCTGGAGCGGGACTGGCGCTGAGGGGCGTCGCGGCGGACGGGAGGCTCCACGACGATCCCGCCCATCACGAGCAGGTCCAGGCCCGAGGCGCGGAAGGTCTTCAGCGCGTCGGCCGGCGAGCACACGATGGGCTCGTGCTGGTTGAAGCTCGTGTTGATCACGACGGCGAACCCGGTCAGGCGCTCGAACTCCCGGAGCAGGGCGTAGAGACGGGGGCTCCACTCCCGGCGCAGGACCTGGACTCGAGCGGTCCCGTCCACATGGGTGATGCCCGGCAGGCGCTCCCGGTACTCCTTGCGCACGTCGACCGTGAGGAGCATGTAGAGGACGCTGCTGGGCAGGGGCGCCTCCAGGTGGAAGTACTTCAGGGCGGCGCCCTCGGTGATCAGGGGGGCGAAGGGCTGGAAGAACTCGCGGTTCTTGATCTTGGCGTTCAGGTACTCCTGGATGCCCGGGTCCATGGGGTTGGCCAGGATGGACCGCGCCCCCAGGGCCCGGGGACCGGACTCAGCCCGCCCCTGCAGCCAGCCGACGACCTTGCGTTCGGCCAGGGCCCGCGCGGCGGCCTCCCCCGGGTCGGACACCCGCCGATAGGACAATCCGCTCCCGCCCAGGGCCGCCGCGATCTCGGCGTCGCCGTACTCGGGACCCAAGAAAGGGGAGAAGGGCTCCGCGGCGGGGATGAAGCGCTCGCGCCCGGCGCCGAAAGCGGCATATAGCGCCGCGCCCACGGCCCCGCCGGCGTCCGAGGGGAAGGGCGGGACGAAACAGCGCTGGTAGAAGCCCGCGGCCTGGATGGCCGCGTTGAGGTTGCAGTTCAGGAACAACCCTCCAGCCAGGCAGAGATCCCGGTTCGGACTGCCCTGGGCTTCTCGCGGTTGAGCCGCTCCTCCTCCACGTCGGCCACGAGCTTCCCGTCCCGGATCAGACAGGCCGCGGAGTCGTGCACGTAGCAGGTGATGCCGAGGATGTTCATCGTCCCTCGCCCATCATATCAAAACCTTAATTGAGGGTGGGAATGAGGTCGGCGGGATGCCGCGGGGCGATGTTGCTGGGGGTCGCCGAGATGTCGGAGGGCAGGAGGTCGCGCGTCCTGGCGACGCGCCGGCGCTCGGCCACGACGGCGGACGCCAGCCGCACTGAGTTCTCGTTGGGCGCCATGTCGATCTGCACGTAGCGGCGTTTGCGGGAGATGTCCGAGGCCATCTTCTTGAAGTCGGCCACGAGGTCCCAATCGTACAGGGGGCCGTCGAAGAGGGCCTTCAGGAACATGCCCAGTCCCAGGAGCCCCACGCTCAAGCAGATGATGAATCGGAGGTACATCATGTTCTTATCCCTGCCCATAGTCTAGCCTGGACGCCGCCTTCCGGTCAGGGCCGACAGGGCCCACGCGGCCCGGGAAAGGGCCCAGCCGCAAATAGGCCCAAAGGCCTATCACTCCACTGCCGCGATGGCTGTCCCCCCGGATTTTTGATTTAATTTCCTGACAATAATGGGTTTCAGCCTGATATCCGATTTCGAGCCGGCCGGGGACCAGCCTGCGGCCATCACCGCCCTCGCCGAGGGAGTTCTGGGCGGCAAGCGCGACCAGGTCCTCCTGGGAGTCACCGGCTCCGGCAAGACCTTCTCGGTGGGCAAGGTCATCGAACGGCTGGACCGGCCCGCCTTGATCCTTTCCCCCAACAAGGTGCTGGCGGCCCAGCTCTACGCCGAGTTCAAGGCCTACTTCCCGCGCAACGCGGTCGAGTATTTCATCTCCTACTACGACTACTATCAGCCCGAGGCCTACGTCCCCTCCACGGACACCTACATAGAGAAGGACGCCTCGATCAACGAGCACATCGACAAGCTCCGCCTCAAGGCCACGAGCTCCCTCCTGTCGCGGCGGGACGTGATCGTGGTGGCCTCGGTCTCCTGCATCTACAACATCGGTTCCCCGAAAAACTACCAGGACTCCTGCCTCCGGCTGGAAGTCGGCGGCCCCATGGGCCGGACGCAGATGCTGAACGCCCTGGTCGCCAGCCACTACGAGCGCAACGAGGTCGAGTTCCTCCCGGGCCGCTTCCGCGTGAAAGGCGGCGTGGTGGACGTCTTCCCGGCCTACGAGGACAACGCCCTGCGGGTCCGGCTGGATGGCGGCGTCGTGGCCGGGATCTCCGAGGTCCACCCCCTCACGGGGGACAAGCTCTCCGACCTGGAGCGGGCCTTGATATTCCCCGCCAAGCACTTCGTCACCAAGCCCCCCGAGCTCGAGCGCGCGCTCGTCACCATCGAGCATGAGATGCTGGAGCGGACGGCCGAGCTGCGCTCCGGGAAGCATGAGCTCGAAGCCCAGCGCCTCGAACAGCGCACCCGCTACGACCTGGAGATGCTCCGGGAGCTCGGCTTCTGCAACGGGGTGGAGAACTACTCGCGCCACTTGACCGGGCGCCCCCCAGGGGCCCGCCCCTTCTGCCTGCTCGACTACTTCCCAAAGGACTACCTCCTTTTCGTGGACGAATCCCACGTCAGCATCCCGCAGGTGCGCGGCATGTTCGAGGGGGACCGCTCCCGCAAGCAGACCCTGGTGGATTTCGGCTTCCGCCTCCCCTCGGCGCTCGACAACCGCCCGCTCCGGTTCCCGGAGTTCCGCGACCTCGCCCCCCAGACCATTTACGTTTCGGCGACGCCCGGGCCCTACGAGCTCCAGATGACCCGGGGGGAGATCGTCGAGCAGGTCATCCGGCCGACCGGCCTGGTGGACCCGCCGGTGAGCGTCCACCCGACGGAAGGGCAGATCCCGCACCTCATCGGCCGCATCGCGGAGAAGGTCGCCCGCAAGGAACGCTGCCTGGTCCTGACCATGACCAAGCGCACGGCCGAGGACCTGGCGGATTTCCTCACCCGCAAGGGGCTGCGCGTGCGCTACCTGCACTCCGACATCGATTCCCTCACCCGCATCGAGATACTCCAGGACCTGCGCAAGGGGAACTTCGACGTCCTGGTGGGGATCAACCTCCTGCGGGAAGGGCTGGACCTGCCCGAGGTCTCCCTGGTCGCCATCCTGGGAGCCGACAACGAGGGCTTCCTGCGCAGCGAGTCGACCCTGATCCAGATCTCGGGACGAGCCGCGCGCAACGTGGGCGGGGAAGTCCTCCTCTACGGGGACAAGGTCACGGGCTCGATGCGCCGCGCGATGGGCGAGATGGACCGCCGCCGCGTGCTCCAGGAGGCGCACAACCGGGAGCACGGCATCACCCCGAAGACCGTGCGCAAGGCCATACAGGACCTGGCCGAGTTCCAGTCGAAAGCCAAGCGCGAGGGGCTGCAGATTCTCCGGCGCGCCTCCGCGACCGTCCCGCTCACGCCCAAGAACATCCCGCACCTCATCGACACCCTGGAGCGGCAGATGAAGGAAGCGGCGGAGGCCCTGGATTTCGAGTTGGCCGCCATGCTGCGCGACCACCTGTTCGAACTGCGCGACATGACGGGCAAGGGGAAGACCCCCCGCCCCGCGGGGGCGGGAGAGGCCCGTCCGCGAAGGAGGAGCCGTGCGCATCGACCCTGAGACCCGGGACCTGGTACGAAGAGCTCTGCGGGAAGACTTGGGCAGGCGCGGGGACCTCACCACCCTGCGCTTTCTGCCGCCGGCCCGCAGCTACTCGGCGCGCATCGTGGCCAAGGCGGAAGGGATCCTGTGCGGCCGCGCCCTGGCCGACGAGGTCTTCCGCCGGGCCTGCCCCTCCGCCCGTCTGCGCTGGCGGTTCCGCGACGGGAACCGGATCCGCCGCGGGGATGTGCTCTGCCGCATCCGCGGCCCGCGCGGGATCCTGACCGCGGAGCGGACGGCCCTGAACTTCCTCCAGCACCTCTCGGGGATCGCCACGCTGACGGACCGCTACGCGGCCCGGGTCCGGGGGACGCGGGCTCGCGTCTACGACACCCGCAAGACCCTCCCGGGCTGGCGGGCGCTCGCGAAGTACGCGGTCCGGACGGGGGGAGGCCGCAACCACCGCATGGGGCTCCACGACATGGTGCTCCTCAAGGACAACCACCTGACCGGCTGGGGACTGGAGGGTCCCGGCGACCCCGGCATCCCGTCACCGGCGGTCGTTCGGCGCCTGCGCGCCTTCCGCCGCCGGCACCCCCGCGTCCCGGTGGAGATCGAGGCCCGCGACGCGGCCGAGGTGCGGCTCGCCCTGGCGCTGGGGGCCGACCTGATCCTGCTCGACAACATGCCCCGCGCGGTACTGCGGCGCAACATCCGCTTCATCCGGGAGCGCTCCCCGAAGACGCGCGTCGAGGTCTCCGGCGGGGTCGATCTGCGCTCGGTCACCGCCCTGGCCCGCCTGGGCCCCGACCGGATATCGGTGGGACGGCTGACCCATTCCGCGCCCGCGCTCGACCTGAGCCTGAAGCTCGACCCGTGAAGGCCCCGCTCCGCCTCCCCGGCGTGCGGCGGATCATCCACCGGCGCCGCCTCGCCTCCACGCAGACCCTGGCCCGCCGGCTCGCCGACGAGGGCGCTCCGGCGTGGACATTGGTCTGGGCCGACCGGCAGACCCGCGGCCGCGGCCGCATGGACCGCCGCTGGAGCTCGGCCGAGGGCGGCCTCTACTTCTCCTTGATACTGCGCCCCCGCGTCGCGCCGGCGGAGCTCGCGCGCATGAGCGTGCAGGCGGGGAGAGCCTGCGCCCGGACCCTCGGCAAGCTGAGCGGCCTGCGCATGCGGGTGAAGCTCCCCAACGACGTGCTGGCCGTCCCCCCGGGGCAGACCCGGCCGAGCAAGCTCTGCGGCATCCTCATAGAAGCCTCCGGAACGCAGCACGAACTGCACTGGATGGTCATCGGGATCGGGGTCAACGTGAATAATCCCGTTCCCGCCTCCATGCCGGAAGCCGCCTTCCCACCGGCCTCGATCCGCGGGCTCACAGGCCGGCAGATGGACGTCCGCAGCGTCCTGCGCTCCCTGGTTGCGGCTTTGACGGCCATGTGGGGAAAGTGTTGAGAAATTATGACTTTCTAGGGCTTGACGCCTGCTGATTTCATGCTATACTATGGTTGCCCCCGGACAGCGGGGGCTATTTATTTGCCCGATTCTCCCCTGACATACGAGGCATGATCATGAGCAGGAACTATATTACCCGCGCCGGCTATGGCAAGCTACAGCAGGACCTGGCCGTCCTCATGAAGCAGAAATCCCTGCTCTCCCGGGAGATCGGCGAGGCGGCCGAGAAAGGCGACCTCAAGGAGAACGCCGAATACCATTCGGCCAAGGAACGGATGGCCGACACGCTCAAGCGCATGGACAGCATCCAGGACCAGCTCTCCTCCGCCAGCCTCATCGACGAGCTCCAGATCAAGGAGGGCGAGGTCCAGATCGGCGTGAAGGTGATCCTGAAAGAGACGACATCCGACAGCGAATGGTCCTGGACCCTGGTCGGAGCCTCCGAGTCCGACCCGGCCTCGGGGCGCATCTCCGTGGATTCCCCGCTCGCCCAGGGGATCCTCGGCCACAAGGTCGGCGAAGAGGTGGTGGTCGACCTCCCGGCGGGAAAGAAGAAATTCAAGATCCTCAAGACGGAACCCGCGCTCTGACCGCCGCCCTGCGCGCCCGGGCGCGTTCCCTGGGCGCGGACGCGGTCGGCATCGCACCCGCGGCCCCGGACCCGGCCCTGCCGGGTGGGGCCGCCGCGTATCGGGAGTGGCTGGCCCGCGGCATGCACGCCGGCATGACCTACATGGAGCGCCGGCCGGAACAGCGGGACGCCGTCGCGCGCTGGTTCCCCAAGGCCCGCTCCGTGGCGCTGTGCGCCTTCAGCTACTCGGACGGCAAGCCCGCGGCGACGCTTCCGGGGCAGGGGCGCCTCTCCCGCTATTGCCTGCCTCCCGACTACCACGACGTCCTGCGCGGACGCATGGAATCCCTCCTGTCGTGGCTGCGCGGCGCCGTCCCCGGAGCCGAGGGCCGCGTCTTCGTCGACACCAGCCCGGTCCTCGAGCGGCTCCATGCCCGCCTGGCCGGCATCGGCTGGGTCGGGAAGAACGCCATGCTGATCTCCCGGCGCCTGGGGTCCTACTTCTTCCTGGCGGGACTGGCGACAGACCTCGAGCTGGACTACGATCCGCCGGCGGCCGAGCATTGCGGAACCTGCACGCGCTGTCTCGACGCCTGTCCCACACGCGCCCTCTCCGCCCCTCGCGTGCTCGACGCCTCCCGCTGCATCGCCTACTTCACGGTCGAGCACCGGAAGGGCTCCATCCCCGCGGACCTGCGCCCGGCCCACGGCGACCGGGTGTTCGGCTGCGACGCCTGCCAGGAAGCCTGCCCCTGGAACCGCTTCTCCCCGCCGGAGCCCGCCCTGCGCGCCGAGCGCTCCCCCGGCCTGGACCTGGACGCGGCGGCCCGGCTGAGCCCGGACGCGTTCGCGGCGGCCTACCGGGGAACCCCGCTGCAGCGGACGGGCCATGCGGCCTTCCTGCGCAACGTCCTTCTGGCCATGGGCAACTCCGGCGAGCGCCGGTTCGCTCCGATCCTGGAGGGATTCGCGCGCAGCGCGGACCCGGTGCTGGCCGAGCAGGCGCGCTGGAGCCTCGAACGGCTCTCCGCGCTTTGTTAGACTATCCATCCTTGGCGATGAAGCGCGCGTGCCTGCTCCACTGCATCCTGGCTTTGCTGCTCCCGGCCCTGGCGGCCGCGCCGGCGGCCTGGCCGGATACGCCGGCCACCCCCCCGAAGAAGAAGTTCCGGAAGCTGCGGTCCCCGCTCAAGGCCCTCCCCAAGCCCACGCGCCCCGTGAAGGAGGCGCCCCTCATCCGGGAGCCGGAGGCCGCCGTTCCGCCCGCCAAGTACCCGACGGAACTCGAGGCGCCCCTGCCCAAGCACCCTTTCCCGGTCTCCCTGCTCATGGGATCCCTGCGCAACGGGATGTTCATACGCCTGCCCATCGTGGACACCAACCCGAACCGCGGCTTCACCTACGGGGTCATGCCCATCCTGGTGCTCCACGGGAAGGACGAGACCCGCATCCGGCACATCCACGCGCCGTCGGTGACTCACAACAAGACCTTCGGGTTCGTGCCGACCTACCGCTATTACTACTACCCCACGACGAAGGCTAATTACCAGGCCCGCGCCTCCATCTCCAAGGCGGAGGACCGGGAAGCCATGCTCCAGTTCGAGGACATGGACTTCCTGGGCCGGGACATCGCGGCCACGGCCAAGGTCCAGTACGACGTGGACGGGTCCAAACGCTTCTACGGCATCGGCCCCGACTCCCCGCGCGGCGCGGAATCCAACTTCACGCGCAAGACCGCTCTCTATAATTTCCGACTGGGACTGCCCATCCTGCCCGAGAGCGGCCTGCGCTTCAACTTCGCGCATCAGCTGGCCGGGGTGCGCCTCGCGGCCGGCGTCATCGACGACTTGCCCGACATCGGCGTCAGCTTCCCCGAGGTCACGCCGGACCACTGGCACCAGGACGCCGAATTCCAGCTCTACATCGACTACGACACCCGCGACGAGGCGGTGACGACCTCCCGCGGGGTATACGCGAAGATCATGATCGAGAACTCCCAGACCGACTGGGGCAGCGAGTACGCCTTCCAGCGTTACGGGACCGATCTGCGCGCCTTCTGGAAACCGGACCCGGCCGCCAAGCACGCGACGGCCGCCCGGCTGCGCTACGAGCAGATCATCGGCGACGCCCCCTTCCACTTGATGCCCTCCCTGGGCGGAAAGAAGCTCCACCGCGCCTACGGCGACGGCCGCTATATCGACAAGGGGATGTGGACCGCGTCCCTGGAGGAACGGGTGACCGTTTACAGGGTGGGCGTCTCCGGGGTGTCCACCGACATCGAACTGGCCCCTTTCGTGGAGCTCGGCACCGTGTTCAGCACCCCCAAGCGCATGGCCAGCCGCTACTGCCGGCCCGTCTACGGCATCGCGGTGCGCGCGGTGGCCCGGCCCCAGGTCGTGGGCTCCATCGATCTGGGCTGGGGGCAGGAAGGGTCCAACGTCTTCATGGACATCAACTACTCCTTCTGAACCGATGGAACGGGTGGACATCGCAGTCGTCGGGGCCGGTGTGGTGGGGCTCGCGGCCGCGGCCCGGCTCGCCCGGCCGGACCGCAGCGTCGTGGTCCTGGAATCCCATGCCCGCCACGGAGTGGAGACCTCCAGCCGCAACAGCGAGGTCATCCACGCGGGACTGTACTACCCGCCCGGGAGCCTGAAGAGCCTGCTCTGCCACGAAGGGCGGCGCCGGCTCTACGCCCTGGCCGGCGAAGCCGGGATCTTCGTCCGCAAGACCGGGAAGCTCGTGGTCGCGGCCGACCCATCGGAAGAACCGGCTCTCGAGCGCCTCCGGCGCGGCGCCGAAGCCGCGGGGGCCGAGGGGCTGCGGCTCCTGGATGGGGCCGAAACCAGGCGCCTGGTCCCGGGACTCCGGGCCGCGGCCGCCCTCTGGAGCCCGGAGACCGGCATCCTGGATTCCGAGGAGCTCATGCGCCATCTCCTCGGGAAGGCGACGGACGCGGGCGCGATCTTCCTGTTCGGCTCCCCGCTCACGGCGGTCGAACGACGGCCGGAGGGCTGGGTCCTGACCTTCGGCCCCTCGGGCGAGCGGCTGTGCGCCCCCGTCGTGGTCAACGCCGCCGGCCTGCACTCGGACCGGGTCGCCGAGCTCGCCGGGATCGGCATCGACGAGGCCAGCTACCGGCTCCACTGGTGCAAGGGCTGCTACTTCCGCTGCCGCCGGCCCATCCCCCTGCCGCATCTCGTCTATCCCGTGCCGGAAGCGCACGGGCTCGGCGTCCACCTGACCCCGGACCGCGAAGGAAGGGTGCGTCTGGGCCCGGACAGCGCCTTCGTCCACTCCCTGGACTACGATGTGGATCCGGCCCTGCGCGCCTCGTTCCACGCGGCCGCGTCCCGCTACTGGCCCGGGCTGGCCCCCGAGGACCTCGACCCGGACACCGCGGGCATACGCCCCAAACTCTCCGGGCCGGAGGGCGGCTTCCGGGATTTCGTCATCGCCGAGGAGTCCGCCCGCGGCCTCCCCGGCTGGATCAATCTCATAGGGATCGAATCGCCCGGATTGACCGCGGCCCTCGCCATCGCGGAACGCGTCGCGGCCCTGGCCTGCTAGCCATGCTCATCGGCATCGACCTCGGGGGGACCAAGATCGAAGCCCTGGCGATCGAGGATTCCGGCGCGGAACTGCTGCGCCGCCGCGTCCCGACGCCTAAGGGGGATTATCCCGCGGTCCTGGAAGCCATCCGCGGGCTGGTGGAGGGTTTCGAAGCCGAATTGGGCCGGCGTTCGCCGGCCGTCGGCATCGGGACGCCGGGGGCGCTCGCACCCGGCACCGGCGTGATCCAGAACTCCAACTCCACCTGCCTCATCGGGAAGCCCCTCGACAAGGACTTGGAGCGCCTCCTCGGCCGCCCCGTCCGGCTGGAGAACGACGCGAACTGCTTCACCCTGTCCGAATCCGTGGACGGCGCCGCGGCCGGAGCCGCGGTCGTCTTCGGCGTCATCCTGGGCACCGGCGTGGGCGGCGGCATCTCCATCCGCCAGCGCATCCTCACCGGCAGAAACGCCATCGCGGGGGAGTGGGGGCACAACCCCCTCCCGCGACCCAAGGACGACGAGCGGCCGGGGCCCCGCTGCTACTGCGGACGGGACGGCTGCATCGAGACCTTCCTGTGCGGGCCTGCCTTGAGCCGGGACCACGAGGCCCGCACCGATGAGCGCTGGAGCGCCGCCGAGCTCGCCGCCCGGGCCGAAGCCGGAGACGCGAAAGCCAGGGCCTCCCTGGAGCGTTACGAGGACCGCCTGGCGCGGGGCCTGGCCTCGGTCATCAATCTCATCGATCCCGACGCCATCGTGCTCGGCGGCGGAGTGTCGAACATCGAACGCCTGTACCGGAACGTCCCGCGCCTATGGGCGGAGCACGTGTTCATGGATGTCCCCGCCGCCACCCGGCTGGTCAAGGCGAAGTTCGGGGATTCCAGCGGGGTGCGCGGCGCCGCCTGGCTCGCCGCCCAGCCCGCGTCAGCTACTGGTAGAAGTAGATGTTGACGTAGTACCGGTACTCTTCGGAGACGTCGGCCGGGATCTCGCCGATGCGGGTGCCGATCATGACCTTGCCCTGGCCCACCAGCCAGTCCACCCGGGCCTTGAGCTTCTCCTGGATGCTCTCCAGGGTCTTGGCGATGCGGCTCACGAAGCCGACCTCCGGCCCCACGTACACGCCCATCCAGGTCTCGGGCTTCTGCAGGAAGCGGATGCCCGCACCCTCCAGGATGTCGAAGTCGATGTCGTCGCCGCGGTTGAGGATGCGGACCTGCTTCTCGTGGTCCTCGTTCTCATCCTTCCCCGTGAGGTAGTAGATGGAATAGGTGGGCAGGAGGATCTCCACGTCCACCACGTAGGAAGCCACGATGGGGAAGCCCTCCTTGCGCATCTCGGCGAGCATCAACCCCATGTTCTCCCGCAGGGAGGCCTCGTCCTTGGGCTTGAACTGCCGGGGCTCGGCCATGAACTCACGGATGCGGCGGCCGCCCGCGTCGTAAGGGAGCACGTACATCCCGTCCTTGAATGTGGGCGTCCCGGGCTTGATGCCGGCCGCGTTCAGCACCCCGGTCCAGCGCTCGACCGAGGCGCGGTACTGCGCCTCGGTGTCCACGAAACCGAAGAGGCTGTCCTTGCCGCAGCGGACCAGGAGGCGCAGGTCCGTCACCTTGTCCAGGGCTTCGCCCGGGACCCCTGCGACCGATTCCGCCGCCAGCACGCGGACCTGGGAGACAGAGGGCAGGCGGAACTCGGAGGACCCCAGAAGGGCGGGTCCGGAATAGGCCTGGGCGGAAACGGCGAGGACAGCGAGGGACACGGCGGATAGGAACTGCTTCATGGCTGGGCCACCTCCAACGCACGGCATGGGCGTAGTATACCTCTATTGCGCCACGTTTTGACCCGGGTCGGACCCCGACGGAGATGGCCAAGCTGGCGGCTCTCATCGGCACCGCCCAAGCCGCGCAGAGACAGGACAAGAGTCTCCCGGCGGTCCTGATGTGCCGGACTGCATGCGGATGGGAGGCGGGCGTTGCGTCACACGCTAAGACATGCTCCGGAGCATAGGGAGCTGCCTCGTCTGGGCAGAGTCGCGGTGGGATGATGAAAGGCCCGGGGTCCGCTGGGCCCTAAGACCCGAAGGGGCTGCTCCGGAAGGGCGTATAATCATCCGATGAGGTTGTTGCTCCTGGTCTTGGCCGCGGCTTCGGCCTTCGCCGAGTACAAGCCGGATCTAGCGAACGGCGCCCGCCTCAACAAGGAAGCGGAGATGATAGCGGCGCAGGTTCGCGCGGCCGAGCGCAAGGAACTCGTGCGTCCCGCCCCCAAGGGATTCCAGCCGGAGCCCTTCGACAAGAAGATCAAGGTCGTGCTCTTCGCTCGCGACAAATCCATCCGCGTCGGGGAGACCTTCTGGTACCGGATTGAGATCCAAAACCGGGGCCGCAAGCCCGTCCACTACTGGGAAAAGCCGTCGTTCCTTAAGGACGGCATGCGCTACGACATGGGGCGCTGGGATTTCCAGGCGACGCTTCCCGACGGCACGACCAAGCGCCTGGTCATCGGGACTTTGGCGGATGAATGGGGGATGGCTGACCGGACCAAGCGTCCCATCCAGGTCCCCGGTGCGGAGAAGATGACGGATGCCGAGATCCAGGACTGGGTCCGCCGCAACGAGGTGCGGCGAAGGGCCGAGGCGGACCTCGACGTCACCTTGGCGCCCGGGGAGACCCTCCTGAGCCGACCGTGGCGCTGGGTGAGCAACAGCGAGCACGAGCGGCTCATCGCGGCAGGAGCGGCGGAACTATGGCCTCGGCCGGAAGGACCGTTCAGCGAATTGTGGACGTCCCATAGATTTGAGCTACCTGGGAAGTATCGGATATGGGTCATCTTGGATGACCACCCAGTGTTCGGTCATCCCGATGAGGACACCATCAAGCGCTTGGAGGCTCGCGGGGTCAGTCGTGAGGCCACCATTCGGCACTATCGTGAGATGGATTCAGAGTGTTTGGGTGTGCTCCCTTCCCAATCGGTTGGTATCGAGGTCTTGCCGTGACTGCCTTGTGCCTTTTCCTGATTCTTCTTTCAGTTCCTGGGGGTGCAGTCACCTCCTGCGGCGCGAATTTGGCCGGCCGGCGACACTATCCATGCAAGCCTGGAGAAGTCGAGAGAGAGAAGCTCATGGGGATAATCGGGCATGCCCTCGATCTCCAAACGCGGCTTAAAAAGGAGCGTGCAAAGGAAGCGATATTGCGGTCCGATGCCCAGAGAGGCGACCTCACAGCTGAGCGGGATTGGAGAAGAGTCGTTCAGACGATGGAAGATATTGAAGCACAACTCCCAATAGCCTTCGCTGACGCCGTGACTGCGACGCAAGATGCGTACGGGGTCGGCGGCGGGGCCAACTCCGGGCGGGTGCGGGGAGGCGTCTTTCATGGCGAACCCACTTCGTTCCGCCCGGTCATCCAAGAGAGCGACATGGCCTTCTATGAGGCTAGGCGCGGGGCGGAGACGCTTCATCTCAAATGGACCTACGACCCCGAAGAACTCGGGTCGAAGATCCTGGACGACGGTCGTGCGGTAATCTCGATCCGCGTCCTTGAGCGCTGCCGGAAACTCGGGAGCCCCGCGGCGTTGGCGGCCGCAGTTGACTATGAGCATTCGCGTTGGTCGCAGCTCACAAATGGCTGGATCGCTGGGGACTATGACAAATTGCATGCTTACGATTCCGAACTCGAGACCGCCGCGAAGATCGGCTTGGAGACGGAAGAGGTCGCCGCCATCGAGAAGCGGCGTCAAGAGCATTGGCTTGGGGCCGTCGGGACCGGGATGAGGCGGCTCGCCGACCGGGATTACCGGGCCGGACCTTCTTCGAATGACTATCCCTACGCCGTCCGGCCCGGCGGCGAACCGGCTCTGGAAAAGGATTGGATGGCGCATCGTGACGGCCTGGCAGCTATCCGGAATCAGCAGGACCGCTTGAAGGCGTCCGTGGACGCCGCGACCGCCCAGCGCGAGGAGGAGCGGCGCCTGGAAGAGTCTGCGAACGCGAGGGAAAGATGGCGCCGAAGGGCGGCCGCGAAGGAGAAATTGTTCGCCTTCACCTCCATGATCTGCGCTTGGGATGGAGACCTCGACACATTGATGGGTTCTCGGACCGAGCTGGAGCTGGTTTGGCCGGACCTGTCGCCGGAAGATTCGACATCAGGAGACTTGGAGGTCTATGCGGGGTTTTGGAAGTGCTCCGACTGGCTGCCCCGGAAACTGCTCCAGCTGCGTTCGCGGGGAGAGGCGTTTCCCGATATGGTTACGTTGCTGGCCCTCGTGCAGTACCTCCAAGAGGCAACCGCCCAAGTGATCAGGCTCAACGCCCCGCCGCCTCGGGCCGTGCCGCCCTTGCGGGCGGCGCCAGCGCCGCCGCAAGCGGTGCCGCAGAGGTCCACGACGGAGGGACGATCTCCCCCGGTCTGGAAGCCGCCTTCAGAATCTCCCGGCGGTCCTGATGTGCCGAACTGCATACGGATGGAAGGCGGGCGCTGCGTCACACGCTAGGAGCATATGGATCCCTGAAGCCAGGGGAAGACTGCTTCCGGACAGACCCGGCCGCGGGCTGCGGTTTCAGCGAGCGGGGGCAGGCTGCCACTGCAGGCGGTAGAGCTTCTCGTAGAGCCCGCCCCGGGCCAGGAGCTCCGCGTGCGTGCCCTCCTCCCGGAGGGTCCCCTTATGGAGCACGAGTATCCGGTCCACGCGGCGGATCGTGGAGAGGCGATGGGCCACGATGACGGCGGTGCGGCCCTCGAGGATGCGCCCCATCGCGTCCTGGATGAGACCCTCGGTCTCAGCATCCACGCTGGAGGTGGCCTCGTCCAGGACCATGATGGGCGGACTCGCGGCCAGGGCCCGCGCGAAGGAGAGGAGCTGGCGCTCCCCCGCCGACAGGGCGGCGCCGCGCTCGTGGATCTTCGACTGATAGCCGTCGGGCAGGCGGGCGACGATGGGCTCCGCGTTGGCCTGGAGCACGGCCCGCTCCAGGTCCGAGCGCGGCAGTTCCTCGCCGAGGCTGATGTTCTCCTCCACCGTGCCCGAGAAAAGGAAGACGTCCTGGAACACCATGCCGAAGCGGCGGCGGAGCTCGCGCGGATCGTACTCGCGCACGTCCGTCCCGTCCACGAGGATGCGGCCCGAGGAGACATCGTAGAGGCGCAGGAGCAGGCTGAGCACGCTGGTCTTGCCGCCCCCGGTGTAGCCGACCAGGGCCACCTTCTCCCCGGGGCGCACCCGGAAGGAAAGTCCCTGCAGCACCGGGGTCTTGCCGTCATACGAGAAGCCCACGTCCTCGAACACGATCTCTCCGCGCACCGGCGGGGCCGCGGGCGCGGCCGGGGACGCGATGCCGGGTTCCGTATCGAGTATGCGGAAGACGCGCTCGGAGGAGGCCATGGCGGCCTGGAGTATGTTGTACTTGTCGGCCAGCTCGTAGAACGGCTCGAAGAACTTCCGCACCAGATACCAGAAGGCCAGGAAGGAGCCGAAGGTCATGGTCTTGGCCAGGATGGAGTTCCCGGCGAACCACAGGAGGATGGCCGTGGCCAGCGTGGTCACAACCTCGATCCCCGGCCAAAAGAGAGAGTAGACCAGGGCGGTGAAGAGCGAGCGCTGGAGGAACTCCTCCCCCTTCTTGTCGAAGCGGGCCAGGCAGTCCGCCTCCCGGTTGAATATCTGGATGGTCTTGACCCCGCCGATGCTCTCGTTGAGGAAGGCGGACACGGCGGCCACGGCCTTGCGCGCGTCGCGGTGCGCCTTGCGGCCGTAGTGCCGGAAGGCGGCAGCCACCCCCATGGCCAGAGGCAAAGCGGCCATGGTCCACAGGGTCAGGCGCCAGTCGACCCAAAGCATGGCCGAGAAGGCGGCGACCAGGAGCAGCGAGCTGCTGAACAGCCCCATCAGGCCTGAGGAGAAGAACTCGCTCAAGGTCTCGATGTCGCCGGTCACGCGCGTCATGAGGCGTCCCACCGGGTTGCGGTCGAAATAGGCGACCGGCAGCTTCTGCAGGTGGCCGAAGAGCTCGGTGCGCAGGTCGTAGATGACCCGTTGGCCCGCCAGGTTGGAGGTGTAGTGCTCCACCCCTTTCAGGATGCCCGTGAGCACGACCACCCCGAAGAAGACGGCGCAGCTGCGCCATAGCCCCTCGGGGTCCCCGGCGGCCACGGGGCCGTCGATGGCCTGGCGCAGGAGGAACGGGGCGGCCAGCTCCGCGCCGATTCCGGCGAAAAGGAGCAAGCCGCTCCAGACCACCGGACCCAGGTGGGGCCGCAGATAGCCCAGGAAACGCCGCAGGAGCCGCAGGTCCGCGATGCGGCCCTTGCCCGGGTCGTCGTCGTCGTCCATGGCGGTCATGCCTGCTTCAACGCCTCTTCCAGACGCTGGCGCGTCAGGAGCTGGGTGTAGAGCCCCCCCCGGGCCGCGAGCTCGGCATGCGTGCCGGATTCCACGAGCCGACCCGCGTCGAACACCAGGACGCGGTCCACCAAGGACACGCAGGAGAAGCGGTGGGTGACGATGAGGCAGGTCTTGCCCGCGAGATATCCCTTCAGATTCTCCAGGATGGCGCGCTCGGTATCCACGTCCACGCTCGACAGGGCATCGTCGAGGATGAGCAGGCAGGGATGGCGGATGAGCGCCCGCGCGATCGCGACGCGCTGTTTCTGCCCGCCGGAAAGGGTGATGCCCCGCTCGCCGATAACCTGATCGATACCCTGCGGGAAGGACGCGAGGTCTCCCGAAAGGCGGGCGCTGTCCGCGGCCCAGGCCACCTCATCAGAGGAAGCCGAACCGCGGGCGCCGAAGGCGATGTTGGCCGAGATGGCGTCGCTGAACAGGAAGTTGTCCTGCAATACCCCGCCCAAAGCTCCGCGCAGGACGCTCCGGGGATAGTCGTTGATGTCCCTACCGTCGATGAGCACGGTCCCCCGGGGCGCGGCGTAGAGGCCGAGCAGGATCTGCGCCAGCGTGCTCTTGCCCGAGCCGGTCCGGCCCACCACCGCCACCCGCTCCCCGGGAGCGATGCGCAGAGAGACTCCCTGCAGCGCAGGCGCGCGGTCCGCGGAGTATCGGAAGGTCAGGTCCCGGATCTCGACGCCGCCCCGGGTCGGTGCCGGTGCGCCCGGACCCCGAGACGGGGCGCCCGGACCCCGGGTCGGGGACTCCGCCTCGGGCTCGTCGAGGATGAGCGCGATGCGGTCCATGCAGGCCGCTCCGCGCTGAAGCAGGGCGACCGCCCACCCCGTCACCATCACGGGCCACGAGAGCATGAACTGGTACGCCGTGAACGCGACGAAATCCCCTTTCGAGAACGTCCCTCGTATGATCCCCAGGCCGCCTACGATGAGGGTCACGCCGATAGCCGCCTCCACGAGTATCGGCATGGCGGTCCAGGCCAGGGCCTCCAGCACGGCCACCGACAGCGCCGCCTTCTTGTAGGCGGAGGAAGCCCGGGCGAAGCGGCGGCATTCGGCCGGCTCCCGGGAGAAGGCGCGGATGACCCGGGCCCCCGAGAAGTTCTCCTGGGCCAAGGTGTTGAGGGCGGCCAGGCGCTCCTGGACCCGCTCGGACTGGAGGAACTCCTGGCGGCTGACCAAGGCGATGACCGCGCCCACGAAGACCAGCGGCGACATGGCGATCCAAGCCAGGCGCGGATAGATGGAGAACATCGCGGCGAGGCTGGAGAAGAAGAGGATGACGCTGGAGGCGATGATGACGATCGAGATGCCCGCGATCATCCGGGCGCCCTCGACGTCGTTGATGGCCCGGGATTGCACGTCCCCCGAGGCGTGGCGGTCGTAGAAGCCGGCGGGCAGGCGCAGGAGCTTGCCGTACACAGCGTTGCGCAGGTCGTACTCCACCCGGCGGGAGGCCGCGATGATGGTGTAGCGGCCCTTGAAGACCACCAGCGCCTTGGCCAGCCCCGCCGCGACGATGGCGGCGACGAAATAGGCGATGGGGACGCCGACGTCCCCCCGGTCGAGCCGGTCGAATGCGGCCCGCACGATGAGCGGGACCGCGATGGCGAGCACGCTTCCGAGCACGACCAGGACGATCCCCAGGACGTAGCGTCCCCGGTAGGGGCGCATGTAGGGCCAGAGTCTCAAGAGGGATCTCATGTCTGCCGGGGAGCGGAGATAAAGGATAGCCAGTAGTCCCCCCGGACGGCAAGTGCGGTCAGGCTATGGGAAGGTCAGGCCGCCGGCTCCTCAGGGAGCAGCTTGGCGATGACGAAGAGCAGCCCCGCGACCACGAGCCCGAGCACGCCCCAGAAAGCCCAACGACCGACGCCGGCCGGGGCGGCGGCCGCCCACCAAGGCGCCACCGAAAGCGCTTCTTCCTTCCCGATAGATGCTTCGCCGGGCATCTTGGAGAGCAGTTCCCGCGCGGCGAGCCGCAGGTCATAGACCGGCGGCGACACATTCCTTCGGCCGTAATAGAGGAAAAGCTCCTTGCCGGGGGCGGCCTTGAAGAGCAGGCGCGGCGAGCGATAGAAGGCCTTGCACTCCGACAGTGTCAGCGGAGGATTGTCCCCATTATCCACCGTCAGGGTGAGTCGGCTCCCCTGCGGCGGGCGACCTAGCCCGATGCTCACCGCGCTATCTCCCTGTCCGAGCCGGCGGGTCCACCCGGCGGCGCCCAATTGGACCCGGACCGTGTCGCCCCGTTCATCGCGCAGCTCGCTGTAGATGCGCGCCTGCCGGTCGAATAGCGCCGGCCGGCTCGCCGAACACTGGATGCTCGCGGCCGGAACGTGGGGATAGGGCAAACCCAGACTCCAGGTGCTGACACGATCTCTCTCCCCCTCCTGGGTCAAAACCAACGGAACGCTGCGCGTGACACCGACTTCGTCGAAGAGGTATGGAATCTGCCGCCCTTCGCGCATCAGCCGCAGGTCGGCCAACCCGTCGGACTCGCGCGATAGGGTCTCAAGATCGAGCTCCAGGCGCTGCACGCCGTTCTCCCTGAGCTCGACCCGCTTCTTGTAGGGCCACTCCGCGACGTCGAGCTCGGTCCCGGCCTCCTCGACCCCGGGCAGGGCCTCCGGGGCGCGGAAGGAGGGATTGTTCAGCAGCGGCCCAAAGGACACCAGCGCCCCAGACGCCGCCGTCAGTCTCTGGCGCAGATCTGCGACATCATATTCTTTGGCGTCCGCTTCCTCGTTTCCCGCTGACAGCGAATAGCTCCCAGGCTCCTCGGCATGGAAGACGATGAACGCGGGCGCCGCTTTGAGGCGCACCCCCGCCACGAGCAGGGGCCGGCTGTCCCCGTTGCGGATGCGCAGGAAGACGTCCTTCCCTGCGACCTGCACGGAGAGCGGGAGGCTCAAACTCTCCGCGGCGGTGCCGCCTTCCAGGGCGACGCGGTAGATGCTCCCCGAACCCAGCGTTTCTTCCTGGATGCGATAATCCCGGTAAACGCGCTGAAAGAGCTCGATGCGGCGGGTGAACACCGGCTCCTTGGCTGCAACGACGAGCGATGTAAGCATGAGGTTGGCCCCACCCAACGAAAGGTGGAACACCGTCTCCTCGCCGCTCTCGGTCCGTTCGAGTACGGCCGCGTCGATTTCGTCGAGATCGGGCAGTTCCTCCGCCTGCGCCCGGGCCTCAAGACCCAAGACGGGGACCGCGTCCCTGCGTGAGTCATCCAAACGCACGCGGACCTCGCTCCAAATTTCGGCGGGCACGGGCAATTCCAGCGACTCGACCCCGTCAGGCTGCCGGAAGACGGGCCGGTTACGTACGACGGTCTGAAAAGCCTCGCCCTTACCCTTGCGCACCTCCACCGTGGCGGCCTTCATGAACTCCCGGCCGGGGATGACCAGCCGCAGCAAGTCCCATCGCCTCCCGGCGAAAGCGGCCCCGGTCCGGGCGGCCAGGACGGTATACCCCTTCTCCACCGAGGGAGCGCCTCCCTCCAACCGAAACCAACTGCCGGATTTGGGCATGGGCCGGTCGATGAAATACGGGACTTCCCGTCCGGAAGGGGCTTCGAGGCCGAGGTCCCGCAGGTCGGGGCGCGCGACGGAGTTCGTGGGAATCCCCAATCGGGCGCGCACCAGTCCCGGAGCGGGCACGTTCAATGACTGGGTGTGGCTCCACCGTTCACTGACGGCGGCGGCAAGCGGCAGGGCGAGGGTGAGCAAAAGGAGGCTAGGCAGGCGTTTTCTCATTGAGGAACCTCTGATAGACAAAGGAAACGAGGATGAGGACGACAGCCAACCCGACGATGGATGCGACGCGATAGAGCTGGCCCAGACGCCAAAGATCATGCAGGAAAACCTTCCCGATGGTGGCGACCAGCAGCGCCAGACCGCCGTAGCGTGCGCCCTGGCTTGACCGCGCGATGCCGAACCCAACGAGGGCGATGGAGAACAGCGCCCAAGCCAGGGAGTAGGTCATATCCTGCGAGAAGGATCCCGAGAAGTCGAAGGTGATCGCCGGTCCCTTGCTGAAGAAGTCGGCGATTTCGATGTTCATCAGCAGGAAGGCCAGCACCACGCCGAAGACGTTGAGATAGGTGCCCACAGGCACTCCCTGGACGCGATCCTCGTCAGCGGAGAAGCGCGGAGCCGCGAACCACATGCAGGCCGCCGACACCCCGTAGACGAGCAGATACCAGTTCCACAGCGGGGCAGAGGTACGCGGATGATAGGAGAGCACTGCGGGATTCAGGGCAAGTCGCGCGAATGCGACCAGCAGCAGACCGGCTCCCCAAGCCTTGAGGCCCGGATGCGGGACCCGGGAATAGAGCCAGACCAACGCTGCTCCTTCAAGGGCCCAACCGAAGGTGATCCATTCCTTCTGGAATTGGACGGGAATAATGAGGGTGATGAA
Organism: Elusimicrobia bacterium GWA2_69_24; assembly: GCA_001799695.1. GTDB lineage: Bacteria > Elusimicrobiota > Elusimicrobia > UBA1565 > UBA1565 > UBA10166. The sequence goes on along the minus strand of MGTY01000076.1, from coordinate 26,604 downwards.
GAACAGCGCGACGCCCCCCAGGTAGGCTAGCACGGACTTGCGCCCCTCCCCCGGCAAGACGATGGCGCGGGCAAACATGAGCGCGGCCAGCGAGGAGGCCGCATACGCGGCGGGGACCGCCCCGATGTAGTCCCTTCCAACGGCCAGGGACACCGCTCGATAGACCAGGAGATATTGCAGCGGTCCGGCCGCTGCGGCGGCCCGCCATGCTCCCAACCGCTCCGTCCCCCTGCACAGGAGCAAGGGGAAAAGCAGGAAGACCAGATAGAACAGGGAGTACCAGCACAGCGCGACCGCTGGCGCCTCAGCCTGGAAATTGTGTCCGTGCCAGAAGGCCTGCACCATGACCGTTCCGGCGAGCGCCACCAGCGCCGCGGCATCCATTTTTCGAAACCTGACGATGCCCAGCAGCAGGATGTCCAGCAGGAAGACTAAGCCGAACACCGGGGAGGGATCGGGTAGGGGAACCTTGCCGCAGACCGCGACGAGGAGGAAGAAGGGCATGATTGCGGCGCAGGCGGCGAGTTCGGCCGCTGAGATCCCGGCTTTCTCGACTTCACCCGACTTCGGCTTCTCCCCCCCCGACCTCACCCATGTCCGGGCGAGATAGAGCGGCCAAGCGAAGAAAGCCAATATGAACACCCCCAGCAAGGGTAAAATCTGGATCACTCCCGCCGCATCGGGCAGACGGAGCATCCACGCGGCGAAGGCTCCGACCACTAGGGCCAGGGCCGCGACCGCGGCCCAGGCTGCGGCCGCGAACCAGGCCAAGGCCAGCGCCACCATTCCCAGCACCATCACCGTGGGCCAAACGAGGAAGCCAACGGCGCGCTGACTGTGGATGGCGAAGACGAGCAGCGCCAGGACCAGTCCGGGGAAAGCATAGCCCCAATTCCAGGCACTGCGGTCCGGACGCAGCCGTTGGATGGCAGCGGGGGCCGCCGCATGGATGACCGCGAATGCCAAGAAGCATGCGAGGGCCGCATTGAGAATATCCCCGGTTAGGAACCGATTGGTCCAGGCGGACAAGATGACGAAGCTGAAGACACCGCCGATGATGTAGAGCGGCCGGGGCTCCTCACGCCGCAGGGCAGCGTAAGCGAGTTGGAGATTGAGAAGGTTCAGCAGGACAAACTGCAGGATCGGCCGGCTACCCAGGGCCTGAAAGCTCAGTAGATAGGCGGAGAATCCGAGACAGAACAGCGGAAGGGCCGCCGCGGGCAGATGGAAGCCAAGCCCATCATGATCGCGCCGACGCGCGAGAGCGGCAGCACCAAGGAAGAAGGCGCAGAACCATAGTATGATGCCCGCGAGGAGGGTCTCCTTATCAGGAGAGAAGAATTGTCTAGTCCAGCCGATCTCCATCAGCAGCGTGGCTCCGGCGGCGAGCGGCACCAGGAAGTCCCATTTCATTCGCAGTGCCACGGCCGCCAAACCAACGTTCAAGATGGTGACGTAGCTGAAGAGTGCCACTGCATGGTCCACTCCCGTGGAGAGCAACGGAGGGGTCAGAAAGCCCCCCACCAGCCCAAGGATCGAGACGTAGCGCGACCCCAAACGCACCGAGAGCACGAATGCCGCGCCCGTTATGAGCGACATGAGTCCGAAAGCGACCTCGGGAGAGACCAGCCGATAGAAAGCACGGCTTGCGAATGCATCGCCGTAGAGGATGGCGATGCCCGCGGCGCAGAGGGTCTCCACCGTGACCGCGTAGCCGCGCGGCCGCAGCCACAGTCCGCCGACGATGGCGCCGATGCCCACCAGCATCCCCAGAGCCACCCGGGTGGAAGGGCTGATCAGGTTGTTCTCAAAGGCGTACTTGACGAAGAAGATGACGCCGAGAAAGAGGGCGAAGCCGCCGACCCAGGCGAAGAGCTTCACCCCCATGAAGCGTTCCCAGTCGATCTTAAGTTCCGGCTCTGCCTTCTTTGGGGCGGGCGGGCGCAATCTCGCGGGAGAGGGTTTCACATCCAAAGTCGACGCCCCGCACTGGTCGCAGAAAGCATCCCCTCGATCCACCGGCGCATGACAGCGCGGGCACAAGACGGGAACCGGCTCCTCCATGGCTGGGGCCGGAGGAGGCACCTCCGCCTTGACCGGTCCGGACTTCTTCTCGGGGAGCCGGCCGCCGAGCCGGCGGACCTCGCTACGCACACTGGCGAGTTCCAACTGCAGTTCCGCAATCGCGCGCCGCAGTAGAAGTATGTCGTTCTCTTCGGCCATGGGATGCTCCGCTCAGCGACAGAAGCTCGGGCGCTCGCGCGCTCACCCAAGTCTAACTCGCTCATGACAGCAATGCAATCGTTCTATGGGACTGCCCATCCTTCCCCTGCTTGACCTAAGTCAAGGCGGGGGCGGTTGGGTTAGGGCATGATATGGGCACAACGAAGTCTGATATCGAGGAGGGCTGGTGATTTCGATCAACAAACTGAAGTGGGCGGCGATACTGAGCTTCTTCATCGCCATGGGGGGACTGCTGGCGGGCGGCGCGCACATGGCGCGCCGGGTGCCCCCTTATCCGGGGCAAGTGCTGGGATCTTCGGGCCAGACCTTGTTCACCAAGGCCGACATCTATGCGGGGCAGGCCGTGTTCCAGCGCTACGGACTCATGGACCACGGCAGCGTCTGGGGGCACGGCTCCCAGCGCGGACCGGAGTTCTCAGCATCTTCCCTCCATCTCGTGGTCGGATCCATGCGCGACGCGGTGGCGCGGCGGCTCTACGGCAAGCCCTACGCCGAGCTCGACGCGGACCAGATGGACGCGGCGGGGATGAAGACCCGGCGCCTCCTCCGCGAGAACCGCTATGACGCGGTCCGCAACACCCTCGCCTTGCCGGCCGAACAGGAAGCCGCGATGGCGGACCTGCTCCGCCACTGGGAGGACGTCTTTGCCAACGGCGCCAAGCGCTACGGCATCCTGCCCGGAGCCGTGCCCACGCCTGAGGAGCGCCAGCAGCTGGGGCGCTTCTTCTTCTGGACCGCCTGGGCCGCGTCCACCGACCGCCCCGGAGGGGATTCCTCTTATACGAACAACTGGCCCGCGGACCGCGACGCCGGAAACGTCCCCAACGCCGAGGTCTATCTCTGGAGCCTGGGCGGCATCATGTCCTTGTTCTTGGTGCTGGGCTTCTTCATCTTCTTCGTCCATCACTACCGCATCTGGTACGGAGACCCCGCGGGCCCGGCCCTGGCGGAGAAGCTCATCCGCGCTCCGCTGACCGGCAGTCAGTTCGCCGCCGCCAAGTTCTTCTTGGTGGTCATCCTGCTGCTCCTGCTCCAGACCGTGTTCGGCGGCCTGCTGGCCCACTACACCGTGCACCCGGGGACCTTCTACGTGCCCATCATCGGGAAGTTCATCCCCTACAGCTGGGCCAAGTCCTGGCACCTGCAGCTGGCGATCTTCTGGATCGCTACGACCTGGATCGCCTCGGCCATCTATCTGGCCCCCATCGTGGGGGGCAGGGAACCCAAGAAGCAAGCCCTCCTGGTTCATATCCTGTTCGGCGCCATCGTCCTGGTCGCGGTCGGGAGCCTGACCGGCGAGGTGCTGGGCATCAAGGGCCTGCTGGGCGACCTGTGGTTCTGGCTAGGGCATCAGGGCTGGGAGTTCCTGGAGCTGGGGAGACTGTGGCAGATCCTGCTATTCGGCGGCCTCATCGCCTGGCTGCTCATCGTGTATCGGGCCGTGGGACGGCACGTGATCAACCGCGAGAACAACGAATACAGCTCGCTGGTGGGCTTCTACGTATTCAGCGCGGTCCTGGTGGTGGCCTTCTTCGGGTTCGGACTCTTCTACGGCAAGGGTACGCATCTGAGCATCGCCGACTACTGGCGCTGGTTCGTGGTGCACATCTGGGTCGAGAGCATCTTCGAGTTCTTCGGCGTGGGGGTGATCTCGCTGCTGCTCGTCAGCATGGGGCTGGCATCGGCCCGCTCGGCCCTGACGGTCGGCTACTTCACCGCGGCCCTGGTGTTCTTGACCGGCATCCTGGGCACCGCGCACCATTACTACTGGTACGGGGGGCCGACCCTGTGGCTGGCGCTGGGCTCGGTCTTCTCCTCCCTGGAGCCGGTGCCCCTGTTCGGGCTCGTGGTCCGGGGCATGATGGAGTTCAAGGGGGTGCGCCAGCAGGGGGAAGCCTTCCCCTACCGCTGGCCGATGTACTTCCTGGTGGCCTCGTCCTTCTGGAACTTCCTGGGCGCCGGGGTGTTCGGGTTCCTCATCAACCTGCCCATCGTCAACTACTACGAGCACGGCACCTACCTGACCCTGAACCACGGGCACGCCGCCCTATTCGGGGTCTACGGCCAGCTCTCCATCGGGCTGCTGCTGTTCTCCTGGCGCGGGATGGTCGAGGATTCGGCCTGGAACGATAAGCTCCTCAAAGTCTCGTTCTGGGGCATGAACGGCGGTCTGCTGGCGATGTCCTTGGGGACGCTATTCCCCGTGGGCATCGCCCAGGCCTGGACCAGCTACAAGGGCGGGCTCTGGATGGCCCGCGACGCCGCCTTCTTCGAACGCGGCATGGTCCAACTGCTGGGCAACCTGCGCATCATCCCGGACACCGTCATCATCGTGTTCGGCGTCCTGCCCCTGGTGTGGTTTTTGTTCACGACCTATCCGCGCCTCAAGGCCGAAAAGATCGCGGACGGCGAGTCGGTCTGGGACCGGCTGGGGATCAAACTCTGATAACCAAGGAGACAATGGGATGCCAAAGACCATCGTGAAGGAATCCGTTGGGGCGCCGGCCACGGCCCGGCTTTCGGAGGAGCACAAGCTCATCTTGAAGGTAATCGCCGCCCTGCGCGCCGAGTGCGGCCGCGTAGAGAAGGGGACTCCCCTGGACCAGGCCTTTTTCCAGAAGGCCGTGGCCTTCATCAAGGGCTACGCGGACAGGTTCCACCACGCCAAGGAGGAGGATCTCCTCTTCCCCGAGTTGAGCGCCCCCGGGGTCGAGATGCACTGCGACCCCCGGCAACAGATGCTGCACGAGCACGACCTGGGCCGCGGCTTCGTGCGCGGCATGGAGGCGGCGCTCCGCGAGGGGAATCCCGCCGCACTGACGGAGAACGCCCGGGGCTACTGCGGCCTGCTGGAGGAGCACATCTACAAGGAAGACAACATCCTCTACCCCATGGCGGAGGACGCCCTCGGTCCAGAGCGCAGCGCGGCTCTCAGCGAGCGCTTCGCGGCCGTGGACCGGGAGTTCGCCGATATCGTGAAGGAGCACCTGACCTTCGCCGCCGCGGCCTCGGGCCGCTGACACCCGGAAGACGCGGGCACGGGTTCGGCTCCACCCGGAAGCTGAACCCGTGCCGCGCGAAGCCGAGCGACTCGTAGAACCGGTGGGTAGCGGTACGCTTCTCGTTGCTGGACAGGGCCATCTTATAGCAGCCGCGCCGGCGGCAGCGCTCCAGCGCGAAAGCCATCATCCGCCCGCCGATGCCCTGCCCCTGTCGGTCCGCGGCCACGGCCACATCCTCCACCACGGCGGAAGGAAGACCGCCGTTAGCCAGATTCTCCATGATGAGGAGGGCGAAGGTCCCCACCACCGCACCGTCCAGCACCGCGACGAAGACCCGGTAGTCCGGGTAGCCCTTCATGCGCCGGAAGACCCGGAGCGCGGTGTCCAGGGACAGGCCTCGGCCCCGCTCCAGACCCGCGCTGCGATAGACCGCCAGGATCGCCGGAAGGTCCGCCTCCCGCGCCTCGCGGATCAGCATCTCCCTCATCGCTTCGCCCGCTTCGTCGTTTCCATCACGAACTCGGTCTTGCCCCGGGTGTACGCGTCCCGGTCGGACGGAGACGCCGCGGCCAGACGGAGCTTCAGCGCCTCGTAGGCTCTGGCCGTCTCCGGATGCGCGATAAGGTAGTCCCGGAAAAGGAGCCGATCCCAGTGTTCCGCGAAGCTCTTTTCCACCATGTGTATGTGGTGCGTCCGCGCCCCGTTGGAGTCCCTCTTGATGAACCAGGCATAGAATGGCGGCCCGTCATCTCCCATCGTCGGGCGCCAGAGGTAGTCATAGGCCCGCGCCTCCAGGATGGGAACGATCCGCAGTTTCGTCTCCTCCAAGGATGAGACCTCCACCAGCATGTCCACGATGGGCTTGGCGCTGAGCCCGGGCACGGCCGTACTGCCGAAATGCTCGATGCGCCTTATGAGTCCGGACGGCAGGTAGGACAGCAGGGACTTCTTCTCCTGCTGGAATGACTGCCGCCAGCGGGCGTCGTAGGGGACGATCGCCACCTCCTCGCTGACGAACCGCCGGATGCGATCCTCCCGGATCTCCCTATGGGGCGACGACATGGCAGACTCCGGTCTCGCCGCTTTCAGGGACGATAGCGCAGCGCAGCTCGACTGATTCATCCGTGAATCCGACCCGCCGGTAGCGGTGGCCGAGGCAGGTCTTCCCGCCCGCCAGGATGCACAAAGTCCACTGATAGTACCGGTCGCCGAGCACGCGCTTGAAGAACCGGAACTCCCGCTGCGCCGGGAATCCGAACCGCCCCTCCGCATCGGGCCGGCTGACCAGTTCGGGTCTTGCGCAGGCCGGGTCGCCCGAGTCCCGCGTCAGGCGGATCTCGGCATCCGCCGCCGACTTCCCTGCGGCGGTCAGGAGGCCGGCGATCCGCGGCGTGTGTGTCTCATGATGCGGCCACGGCACGCAACCCTGGATCGCGAGGGAAAATGCGACCAGTCCCAGAAAACGCCGTGAGGACCCGCGCGTCAATGGACTTCGCCGACGCAGGCCGTGAAGCTGTCGAGGAACGCGTCCCGCAGGACCCGATATTCCTCGATGGTCTTGAATTTCCTGCGGTCGGGCCGCTGATTGAGCAGGTACGCGGTTATGACCACGCCTTTCGCATCGTCGAAAAGCGAATAGAAACTGATGGGCCCGGTACCCGCGATGCCCGGATTATTCAGGGAGTATGCGTCGAGACCCTTCATCGTCGCGTGCTCCAGCGGCAAGGGAGCTCCCTTCGCCTGCGCCGACAGGTATCCCATCTGATCGATGACGGCCTTCTTGTCCTCGGTGAACTTGCCCGCCTCCGACATCTCGACCTTCAGGTTCACGAAGTAGTCGCCGTCGGGATAGGCCAACAGGACCCTATAGCCGTCGGCCAATGTTATCTCCCGGGGGCCGCTCGTGGTCTCCACGGGGCGCCGCGTCACGTTCTCGGGAAGACGGTCTACAGACACGGCTTTGAGACCGTCGGCGAACTCGCAGGTCGTGTAGCGCCGCAAGGCGTCTGCCTGGCGCGGCGGGACCTCAGGGGTCTTCCGGCACCCGACCACTAAGGCGCAAATGGCGACGACTAGATATCTCCTCAAGACAGCCTCCCCGGGTGATGCGAACTCCCTCTTTCCGGCTTGGCAAGCTTTCCCGCCCTCGGCGCCATCCTGCCAGTTCTGGAATCATGGCGACCGCAATATCGGATTCCGCCAATTATTGAAGCTCTTTTCTTAAAGTTCCTCCAGCGCTGGAGGAATTCTAAAAAATGTGGCGCGAATTACAGCACTTCTCGACGACAGAGTCGCCGCGCAACGTCCGCCCAGTCCAGCATCCAACCGCCCCTATCGTGTTTCGCCACCGACAACCTAATTTGCTTGATTCCCGGCACTGCCAGCATGCGGGCCGATGTGAAAGCCCATCCCGGTGATTCTGCCGTCGACATACGTCAAAGGTCGGAATAGATAGTAGGCGATCGGATTCCCTTTAGGGAATATGACATAGGGCCGGCCACTCTCGTTCCAAACCTCGACATGCGCGTTCCGGAACCAAACATAGCCCCCGGCATAGACCCCGACCGCCAACAGGAATCCCGCCATGATCCTGCGCGCGATCATGGCTTCAAGCGCGCCCCCCCGCCTCTCCGAGTTAGTTCCATTTTTTGGTTGAGTGACAGGCACCAGTATATCACGTGCGGGCGCGGTACTGGCCGGCCTTGGTCTGGTCGCCGAGGGCTTCGTACAGCTCGGCCAGGCGGACCAGGCTGGCCTTGCGGGCCGTGTCCCGGGGGCCGAAGTTGGAGTAGGACAGCCAGTCCAGGCGCTCGGCCAGCTGCCGCCCCTTCTTCCGCTCTCCCCGGGCTATCTCGGCCCGCGAGAGACGATAGAGGGCCTCGCAAAGCGCGCCGTGATTGGGACCGCTGAACTCGCCGCTGTCCGCCCAGGCCGCCTCCAGGAGCTTCTCCGCGGTCGCGTAGTCCCGCCGCGACACCCGGAGGTCGACCAAAGCGGCCAGGATGGCCTCGCGGTCTGAGCGGTCCGCGTGCGGCGAGTCCTCGTGCTTGGTCATGGCGCTCTTGAAGAGCTCCTCCGCCGTGTCCAGCTCTCCCAGGCGGCTGTAGACCCCTCCCGCCCGGATGAGGAGCTTGATGGCCGCGTAGGAATTGTCGACCCGCGCCAGGACCTTGGTGAAGGTCTCCTTGGCCTGCTCGGCCTTCCCCTGGGCGGCCATGAGCTCCCCCAGGTTGGCCAGGGCCCCCAGCCGCCCGTAGGCGTCCACCGCGGGGTTCGCCGTGTAGTAGCCCACCGCCTCCCCCAGGTCCTTCTCCGCTTCCGGAAGATGCCCCTTCTTGAGATAAAGGAGCCCGCGCGCGCTCAACGCCTCGGCCGCCTCGGGTTCGCCCGGCTGGGCCGGACCCGGGGCGGGCCGGAGGGCCCGCTCGCAGGGCTCCAGCGCCTCGTCGATCCTCCCGTGGGCCGTGAATATCTCGCATTTCCCGGCCGACACGATGGCGTCGGTCGCGGGGTCGGATTCCGTCAGCCGTTGCTGTATGGCGTCCACCCGGCGGAAGAGCGCCTCCGCCCGCTCATGCAGGCCCCAGCGCGTATACAGGAAGGCCATCCTGGCCTGCACCGCGGCCGTAGGGACCCGGAACTCGCCGTAGGCGCGCCGGTACAAGGAAAGCGCGCTGCCGTACAGCTCCTCGGCCTCGTCGAAACGTCCCTGAGCGGCGCGGAGCTCCGCCAGGTTGCCCAGATAGTAGGCCGCCTTGGGATCGTCCCTCTCCAGCAGCTCCTTGTTCAAGCGTACCGTCCGCTCGAAGAACGGCTCCGCCTTCTCGATCATCCCCAAGCGGAAATGGATCTTTCCCACATGGTCCAGGGAATAGACCGTGCGAACGTCATGCTCCCCGAACCGCTTGAGGGCGATGTCCAGCGCCGCCTGCCCGGGGGCCAGGGCCTCCACGGTACGACCCTGCTCATAGAGCGAGATGCTGGCGTGGGACTTCTCGAGCCAGGCCTTCTCCCCGCTGCAGGCGCAGAGCCCGACGGCGACGAGCACGGCTGTCAGGACCCTTTTCGCGTTCATGGAAACCCTCCCGTCAGCAATGGATACGGCCCCGGTGCGGAAGTATTACAATCCGTGTAATACTCCCGCGCCTCCCGCGTATCCATATATGAGAGGCGCATGCAGACGACCCGGGACATGGGATTCAGCCAACTCTACGACGACTACTTCGCCAGGGTCTACAACTACGTGCGCTACCGGGTGGAGGACGCCGCGACCGCCGACGACGTGGTCAGCGGGGTCTTCGAGAGGATACTGGGGAAGATGGATACCTACCGGCCGGAACGAGGTCCCCTGGACGCCTGGGTGTTCGCCGTCGCCCGCAACGGGGTCAACGACCATTTCCGCTCCCGGCGCTGGCGGTCCTGGCTCCCCCTCGACCTCCTCCCGGAGCGGGCGAGCCGCGAACCGGAAGCCCCCGCCCTGCTGGAAGAGGAAGAGACCCGGCGCGCGCTCACGGTGGCGCTCCGGGGCCTCGACGACCGGGAACGGGACCTCCTGGGCCTCCGGTTCGGCACGGGGATCAGCAACCGGGAGATAGCGTCCATGACCGGCCTGACCGAAAGCAACGTAGGGGTCATCCTGCACCGGGCGGTAAAGAGACTGCAGGCGGCCATGGGCGGGACAGGAGGCGGGGAATGAACCAGGAAGAATCCGGATTCGAAAAGCGCCTGGCGCGGATCGACTTCAGCTCGGAGAGCCGCGTGCGGGAATCTTTGCGCACCCGGCTCCTGGGGGGGGCGGACGCGGCGCCGCGCTCACGCTCCTGGCGCCTCTGGGCCCCGGCCCTGGCCGCGGCCTGCGCCGTCCTGCTCCTGATGACCCCGGCCCTCCGGGCCCCGCAGCCGCCGGCGGAGCGTTTCCCCGCGTTCACCCCGCCGACCGTGTCCCGGATGCCGCCGCCGCCCGCCCTGACCCCTGCGACAGCGCTCGCGGCCGCGGGGCAGGACCCGGATGCCGGATCGGACGTGGAAACCCTGCTCCAGCCCGGCCGCGCATTCCAGCTGCAGGACCTTTTCCGCCCGGTGGACGGGGGCGCTCCCGTCATGGACCTGCCGATCGGACCTCCGGCCGTCACCGTGGCCGGGCGGCACTCCTCTTCGGAGGGGCGCCGGGCCGTGACCTGGGAACTCGAGGGCTCCACCTTCGTGCTCGAAACTCGCCGCACGAGCCTCGATGAGATCTTCCAGACGGGGATGCTGTGAAGGATGTAATGCTTTTCGGGACGATGCGTAATGGATGGCAAGGAGGCTTACCATGAAACGACTGACTCTGGCGATTCTGCCGCTGGCGGCGACGGTCTGGTTCGCAGGCTGGGCGGCGGCGGAGACGGACAAGCCGGCGGGCACGGACGGAGCGGCGCAGCACACGGCGGGATCTACGCCCGCGCCGCGCGCCCCGGACGTCGCGGGGGTCGTCAAGGGCTACCGCGGGGCGACGATCCCCCTGGGCGGCCACAGGCTGCTCTTCGTCAAGAAGGGCGACCGGCTGGACGTGATGGTGACCTTCGACGCCCAGATGAAGAACAACGTCAAGGAGAAGGTCACGGCCACCATCCTGCAGAACGTCCTGGTCGTGGACATCTACAAGCCCGCGAATGTTTCGGACCTGGGCGCCATAGAGATCCTCCTCAACCCCAATGAGGCCCAATACGCGATGCTGAGCCTGTCACAGGGGGAGGTCAACATCGTGGTGCGCGCGCCGGGGGATTTCGAGATGCACCCCATGGAGATGGCCGGGTTCCGGAAGCTGTTCCGCTAGCCTATCCGGAGATCCCCCTCCCCGGCAGAGCTGGGCCTCCCCCACGCAGTGGGGGAGGTGCCGCGGAGCGGCGGAGGGGGATCAGCCGTATTTGTACTTGACGCCGTGGCCGGCGGGCGGCCAGTCGCACTCGATGTTGTCGTACGGGCAGACCATGCGGCAGGCGCCGCACTCGATGCAGTTCTCGTAGGCCACGAGTATCTTCTGGTGCGCCGCCTCCCATTCGTAGACCTTGGCGGGGCAGACCGTGACGCAGGGCTTGTCGGGACAGCGCTTGACGCAGGGCGCGTTGGCCGAGGTGTTGCGGATCGTGATGTGGGTCTGGGAGTACTTCTTGTAGTCCAGCAGGCCGAGCTTCGCTTCGACGGTCTCTTTTTCCATCAGATCGCCGCCTTGTGCAGAGGCCACAGGTCCCGCATCAGCTTGATGATGCCGCGGTTGCGGATGAGCGCCAGCGCCTGCCTGAAGTGGTCCTTCTTCGGGAGCCCGTCCGCGGTGAAGCGCAGGTGGGCCAGCTGGCAGGCGAGCTTCGGATAGTACTCCAGGATGTCCGGGGTCGCCTCCACCGCCGCCTGCAGGCCCTTGAGCTCCTCCAGGTCCGGCCAGACGAAGGAGGCCTTGAGCTTGGTTACGTAGCGGCTCAGCGTCGCCTCGCTGAAATCGCCCTCTCTCTTGGCCTCGATCACGGTCTCCCCCGCCAGGCGGCCGGCGGTCATGGCCATGTTCGAGCCCTCGCGGTAGGCGGCGTTCACCATCTGGGCCGCGTCGCCGGCGATCAGGAAATTGTCCTTGGCCAGGGGGGGCATGGAGCGGAAGCCGCCCTCCGGGATGAGGTGGGCCGAGTATTCGAGGGGCTTGGAGCCCTCGATGAGCTTCTTGACGAGGGGATGCTTCTTGACGATATCGAGATGCTCGGAGGGGCGCAGGCCCTTCTTCTGATAATGCTCGAGCTTGCACCCCACCCCCAAGGAGAGGGAATCCTTGTTCGTATAGAGGAACGCATAGCCCAGCATGCCCAGAGAGGTGGACCCGAACACCTCCATGGTCGCTCCTTCGCCCGGCTCCAGGTTGAAGCGGTCCTCGATCTTGCCGGCCGGGAGTTCCAGGACCTCTTTCGCGCCCAAGGCGACTTCGGATGCCAGGAGCTCCTTGCGGAAGCCCGCCTTCTGGGCCAGGATGGAATTGACCCCGTCGCAGGCCAGGACTACGCTGGCGCGCAGCTCATCCCCCTCGCTGGTGCGCACGCCCACGATCATCCCGCCGTCGCGCACGACGCCGTCCACCTTGACCCCGGTGAAGACCTGGGCGCCGGCCGCCTCGGCCTTCTTGGCGTACCACTGGTCGAAGCGGGTGCGGATGATGGTGTAGCAGTTGGGGATGCCTTCCAGGAACTTCTTGGATTTGTAGCCGATGGTGAGCCAGGAATCCTCGGTGGTCACCACCATCCGCTGTTCCGCGATGGGCCGCTCGACCACGGCCTCCCCCTCCTTCCAGAACTCGGGGATGATGTCGTGGAGCATGCGCGAATACAGGACCGCGCCCTGGACGTTCTTGGCCCCGCAGTACTCCCCGCGCTCCAGGACCACGACGGAGAGGCCGGCGCGGGCCATAGTGATGGCGGCGGACAGTCCCGCGGGACCGGCGCCGACCACTATGGCGTCAAAGGAATCTTCGGACATTCGAGAGGGAGCGAAAAAAGACTCAGGCAGGAGCGGCTTTCCCGATGATCTCCTCCACCTTCGCCAGCAGATCGTCGGTCTTGAAAGGCTTGGTCATGAAGCCCTTCACCTGCTCGAACTTCTTGAAGAGGGCCCGGGACGGTTCCAGCGCCGTCATGATGATGATCGGGATGTGCTTGGTCAGGTCGTCCTGCGAGATCTTGATCTGGAGGGAGTAGCCGTCGATCCCGGGCAGCATGACGTCGAGGAGGATGAGATCCGGCTTGTTGTCGATGATCGCCTGCCACGCGTGGCGGCCGGAGTCGCAGGTTACCACCTCGTACTTCCCCTGCTCCAGGGTGAAGCGCATGAGGTTCAGCATCTCCGGCTCGTCGTCGACCACCAAGATCTTCTTTGCCATTGGCTAACCTATCCCTATCAGGATATGACGGGTAATTATAATATTTTTTAGCGCGGCAAACGCAACATTGCCCGGGGGAGGCGGCCTTTGGTAGCATAAGGGCTCGCAATGAAATAGGTGGCGCAATTCGCCGGAGGCGATTTTGGAGCGAGCCGAAGCGATGCGAGACGCGCAGGCCTGAAGGCCTGTAAGTCGAGCATCGCGAAGGTGCAGCCCAAAAGCGCCCCGGCCCTTCGGGGAGGCCCGCTATTGGCCGATTTCGTCGTTGCTCGTCGCTTACATAGCTCACGCTATGCGCGCTCCTCGCGCCTAGAACTCGGCTCAATCGCGGGCCTCCGAAGTGCGCCACCTATTTCATTGCGAGCCCTAACCGGGATGCCCCAGCCGAAGAGCCTGCTCTCCCGCCTGGCCGCCTTCGACCGCAAGGAGGGGCTGCTGCAGGCCGGAGACCGGGTCCTGGCCGCGGTGTCGGGGGGCGCGGATTCGGTCTGCCTCGCCCACCACCTGAGCCGCCTGGCCGGCAAGGGCCGCATCACCGTCGCCATCGCGCATTTCCACCACGGCCTGCGCGGCCGGGACGCGGACCGGGACGCGGCCTTCGTGCGGCGCCTGGCCGGCAGGTTGGGGGCCCCCTTCATCCTGGAGCGGCTCCCGGTCTCCGCGACCGCGGAGCGCGACCGGCGCTCGCTGGAGGACGCCGGCCGGCACCTGCGCTACCGGGCCTTGGAGCGCATCGCCCGGCGCCGGAACGCCAACAAGATCGCGACCGGACACCACATGGACGACCAGGCCGAGACCCTGCTCCTCCATCTTCTGCGCGGGACCAAGGCGAAGGGCCTGGCGGGCATCCCGGCCTGCCGGCCCCTGGGCCGCGGGCCCGGAGAAGTGGTGCGCCCTCTACTGGCTCTCGACCGCTCGGAGATTCTGCGCTACTGCCGCGCCTACGGGCTCCGCTTCCGGTCGGACCGCTCCAACCGCTCCGACCGCTTCACCCGGAACTGGATACGCCGCGAGATCCTGCCCCGGCTGGAGTTGAAGAACCCGCGGATCCGGGAGCACCTGTGCGCCCTGGCCGCCGACGTTCAGCGCCTGACCAGGACCGCTTCGATATAGCGGAAGGCCCCGCCGCGGAGCACGGGCCCGTGCCCGCAGCATAGGATGTCCACGTCCAGCTTGGAGAGGCCCTCGATAGACACCCGCAGGGTCTTGGGGTCCTCGTGCAGGACGGGAGCCATGGCGTGGAGCCTCCCCCCCCGGTTGGACAGGACGTCGCCGCAGATCAGCACCTGCGCGGCGGGATGGAAAAGGCTGATGGAGCCCTCGGTGTGGCCCGGGGTCTGCAGGACCTGCCACTGGGGGATCCCCCGCAGGGGGGTCCCCGTCTCCAGCGCCACCGCCGCCTCGATCGGCTTCCAGGGGAGCAGCTGTTCGCAGAGGAAATCCCGGCAGAAGCCCCGCACTCCCCGCGCGGAGGGCATGGGGACCTTCCCCGTGAGGATGGGGACCGTCTTGGGGTGGGCGTAGACCTTGATGCGCCGCTTCTCTAGGAAGGCGTGCAGGCCCCCGGCGTGGTCGGCGTGGGCGTGCGTGACGATGATGCGGGCGACGTCCTTGAAATCGAAGCCGTTGTCCCGCAGCTCCGTGAGCAGCCCTTCGGCGGACCGGGAATGGCCCGCGTCGATGAGGGTCAGGTCGGCCCCGCCGACCAGCAGGTAGACGTTGACGAACCCGGCGGCCTCCAGGCGGTAGACCCCCTCGATGACGCGCTTCATCGCTCCTCGATCCGGACGGCTTCGAGGACCTCGGGCTCGACCGGTCGGTCGAGCTCGCGCCCGCTGGCGGGGTCCAGGCGCACCCGGGGGGCCCGGGACACGGCCCGGGCCGCCTCCAGCCCGCCGACGACCACTCCGAACACGGTGTGCTTGCCGTTCAGGAAAGGGGCCGGGGCCAGGGTCAGGAAGAACTGGCTCCCGTTCGAGTCCGGACCCGCGTTGGCCATGGCGAGGAGCCCCGCCTTGTCGAACCCGCGCCCGGGGAAGATCTCGTCGGGGAAGCGGTAGCCGGGCCCCCCCGAGCCGTCATCGAGCGGATCGCCCCCCTGGATGATGAAGCCCGTGATCACCCGGAAGAACCGGGTGCCGGGATAGAGCGGACGGCGGGTCTTCTCTCCCGTCCGGGGATCGGTCCATTCCTTGCCTCCGGCCGCGAGGGCCGTGAAATTTTCGACCGCCCGGGGAGCCTCTTCCGGGAGCAGCCGGACGACGATGTCGCCGTGCCTGGTGGTCAGGACGGCGTAGGTCCCCTTGCCCCCGCGCCCGCCTTCCGGCCGCGGCTCACGGACTCCCGCGGTCTGTCGGCGGCTGAAGCAGCCGGCCGCGAGCAGCAGCGCCAGCGGGAGGAGGACGGCCCTCCTCACCGATTCCCGCCGCGGGCCCGGGCCAGGAGCGGCGCCGGGTAACCGATGTCCAGTACCCTCACATCCCCGACGAAGCGCTTGGCCGCGGCCGCCAGCAGCCCCCGCTTGGGAAGCCCGAGGGCGCAGGTCAGGGCCGCGGTGATGATGACCCCGCTGTGATACCCGGTCTCCGGGTTGAGGCCCGAGGGCAGGTCCACCGCGATCACCGGCTTGCCCGACTTCATGATGCACTGGATCATCTTATGCGTGATCCCCGCCGGTTTCCCGGTCGTACCGGTCCCCAGGAGGGCGTCCACCACCACCTCCGAGGAACGGAGCCGGATGTCGAGCTCCACCAGTTCTTCGGAGGCTTCGTGCATCGACACCCCCGCTTCGGTCGCCAGGGTGAGGTTGCGCTGGACCTCGTCGGAATGGCGGCGGTCGCGCTTGGGCGGGGAGATGAAGACCATGACCTCGCAGCCCATCTCCTTGAGATGACGGGCGACGACCAGCCCGTCGCCCCCGTTGTTCCCCCGGCCGCAGCAGACGGTCACCAGGCGGTCCCCCATGGGCTTGGGGGAGAGCGCGGCCAGGAAGCGCGCCGTCTCCTGGGCCACGGCCCGGCCCGCGTTCTCCATGAGCTGGAGCACGGGCAGACCGAACTCCGCCGTGGCCGCGCGGTCGAGCTCGGCCATCCGCCGGGGGGTGACGACGGGAAGGCCCTGATACTCCTCGGGGATGGGGGCTTTCATGCCCAGAGGTTCATGACCTGCCGGACGACGCCCCAGACGGCCGCGGCCATGAAGAGCGCCGCCAGCAGGGCGATGGCCGCGTACGGCGCCAGGAGCGCCACCCAGGACTGCAGGGCGGGTAGTCCGTAATTGAGCCGGATGCTGCGCGCCTTCAGAGACAGGGCCACGCAGCCGACCGCCAGGAAGAAGAGCCGGCAGGTCCAGATGCTGCCCGGGGCGACCGCCTGCAGGATCAGCGTCGCCGGGACCACCAGCGTCCAGGCCAGTTCGCTGAAGCCCAGCAGGACGAACAGGGGCAGGACCCGTCCGGTGCCGCCCAGCGCCTCGGCGAAGAGATGGATCACCGCCGCCAGCAGGATCCCGGCCGCCACGCTCCAGAAGCAGGCCAGGGCCAGAGAGAAGCCGGAGACCCCCAGGAACGCCGGCTTTCCCAGCACGGCCTGGGCCAGATAGAGGCTGGCGGCCGCGAAGATGTAGGCGAGGACGCCCCACGCGGTCCTCGGAGCGCCGCGGACCCGTTCCGCCGCCTGCTCCGGAGCCTCGATGAAGTCGCAGATCATACCCAGCCCGTCGGCTTTGGCGGACATCAGTAGGACCAGCGGTATTCCAGGCCCGCGCGGTTGCAGGAGCGCAGCTCCCGCAGGAGCCCGGCCTGGGGCGACAACGCGTCGGAAATCTCGGAATTCAGGAGTTCCATGATGTTGGCGAAGGACTCGTTCTCGCGGTAGACCTTGGGCTCGCCCTTGATGTTGGCCAGCTTCCCCGCCAGCTGCACGGCGTCCCAGAGCCCGCCCAGCTCGTCCACCAGCCCGGCCTGCAGGCCCTGCTCGCCCGTGAATATCCGCCCGTCCGCCAGGGCGCGCAGCTTCTCCTTCGGCATCCGGCGCCCTTCCGAGACGGCGCCCAGGAACTGCCCGTAGGCGTTGTCGATGAGGGACTGCAGGAGCTGGCGCTCCTCGGCGGTCATGGGCCGGGTCATGGACCCGATGTCCTTCATCTTCCCGGATTTGATGGATTCGGAGCGGACCCCGATCTTGCCCAGGAGCCCTTCGATGTTGCTGTGGGAGAAGATCACCCCGATAGAGCCCAACAGCGATCCGGGATGGGAGACGATCTTGTCGCAGGCGGCGGCGACGTAGTAGCCCCCCGAGGCCGCGACGTCGCCGAAATGCGCGATGAACGGCTTCTTGTATTTCTTGCGCATCCGCAGGATGGTCCCGTGGATCTCCTGGACGGCGCCCACGCTCCCGCCGGGGGAGTTGATCTCGAGGACGATGGCCTTGACCTCCTTCTTCTCGGCCAGCTTCTCGATCTTCCGGCTCCAGTTCTTGGGACCGGAGCCGAAGGAGGGCCCGTCGTCGGGGGTGGTGATCACGCCGCTGAGGTGGATCACCCCCACGCTGTCCCCGGCCGACGAGGGAATGAGGGATCTGGCCACGTCCAGGGGGCGCTTCCCCTCGGCCGCCGCGGGACGGCGGTCGTCGGAACGCCAGACCACCAGGGCCGCCGCGAGCATGGAGGCGGCGTAGAGGAGGACGAGGGCCTTGAGCCAGAGCCGCCGCGGCGGCGGGACCGGCTGGGGGTCGCTGGGGGCGGCGGGGTCCGGCAGGCTCGTCGTTTCTTCGTTCATGAGAGTTTTCGCACCTCAGCGATGTCCACCACCCGGTTCCGCCCGCTTTCCTTCGCGTGATACAAGGCCTGATCGGCCCTCTGGATGACCGCCGCCGCCGTCTTGCCGTCGCGGGGATAGTGCGCGATGCCGATGGAGACGGTCACCTGGACCTTCTGCATCGCCAGCTCGAACACGGCGGACTCGATCGCCTTCCGCACCGCTTCGGCCTTGCGCAGGACGCCCGCCGACTCGGCCCGGGGCAGCAGGATGGCGAACTCCTCCCCCCCGTAACGCGCGACGAAATCGGTCTCGTAGACGCTTTCCCGCAGGATCTCCCCGATCTTCTGGAGGACCTGGTCTCCGAACTGATGACCGTATTCGTCATTCAAGGACTTAAAATGGTCTATGTCAAGAATCATCAGACAAAAGGTCATCTTGAAGGTCTCGGCCCGGAGGACCTCCTCCAAGAGCTTGTCATCCAGCACCCGCCGCCGGTACACTCCGGTCAGGCCGTCGACCTGGGATTGCTGCTCCATCTCGTTGAACAGCTTCACCCGGCGGAAGGCGAAGGATATCTCCTCCACGAAAGACTGCGCTTTGGCCAGCAAGGTCTCGGCGTCCATCCCCCGCGGGAGGCGGGCGTAGAAATAGCCCATGAATTTCTGGCTCTCGAAGATGGGCAGCGCCACCGCCGCCTCCGGCGAGCGGAGGCTGTGGGGCACGGTCAGGGGCAGGTCGTGCTCCTGGAGGTAGCGCTGGAGCGTCTCCCAGGAGGCCCCCACGGAGGAGGCGAGCTTTCGGCGCACCAGCAGCTTCGGGCGGTCCGGAGCCCCCTCTTCGGACACGAAGATGGAGAATTCCTCGACCCGCAGGTACTGTTCCACGGCGATCTCGATCTTGGGGCGGATGTCTTCCCAGGTCATCGCCTCCGAAAGCCCCTTCACCATCCCGTACAGGGCCAGGACCTCCCGCTGCTCCGTCTCGATGTCCCGGCTCCGGCTCTGGGCCGCGTCCAGGGACTGCCGGAGCTTATCGCGGTTCGTCCGCCGCCCGTTCAGCTGGGAATCGAGGCGCTCGTACTCCCGGCTGTTGCGCAGGACCACGAAGGTCGCGTAGAAGCAGGCGAAGAGGCTCCCCAGCCCCGCCAGCGCCCAGGGCCGGCGCAGCGCCGGCTCCGCGACCGGGACCATCAGCAGCCATAGGACCAGGCAGCCTCCGGCCGCGACCCACGCGGCCAGCCGGCGGCGAGGCCAGGAAATCCAGAGGGAGACCGCGGGGAACAGCGCCAGCAGGCCGAGAGCCCAGCGCGCGCTGATCATCCGGTCACCCGGTCGCGGCCGCCGTCCTTGGATTGGTAGAGCCGCTCGTCCGCCACGCGCACGAGCTGGTTCTGGGAAGTGGCGTCGCGGGGGAACGAGGCGACGCCGATCGAGATGGTCACCTGCGTACGCTTCCCCTTGAAGACGAAGGGCTCGGCGCTCACGGCAAGACGGATGCGCTGGGCGAGCGCGACGGTCTGCTCATGCACCGTGTTGGGCAGGATCAGCGCGAACTCCTCCCCCCCGTAGCGCGCCACGCAATCCACCGGCCGCACCTGATTGACCAGGAGGCGCGAGACCGTCCTCAGCAGCTCGTCCCCCGCCTGATGGCCGTAGGTGTCGTTGTAGCCCTTGAAGTGGTCGATGTCCGCCATGAGCAGGCCGACGGGCATCTGCGCCCGGCCCGCCCGCAGGAGCTCCTCCTTGAGGCGGAGCCGGAAGGCCCGCTGGGTGAAGAGCTGGGTCAGCCCGTCGTGCATCGCCAGATCGTGGACCTTCTCATATAGATGGACGTTGTCGAGGGTCAGGGAGGCCAGCGTGGACAGGAGGTCCACGGTGCGCAGGTCGTCGGAGCCGTAGGCGCCCGGCTCCCCCGCGGTCAGGCGGACGAAGCCGTAGGGCTTCTGCTCCACGGTCAGGGGGACGACGAGCGCGGAGCGGAACGCATGCGCGCTCGACCGGGCGCCGAAACGGTCCTCGAGATGCATGTCGCGGACCAGGACCGGGGCGCGGGTCTTGACCGCCCATTCGACCAAGGGGTCCTGGGGCAGTCCCGGGAGCAGGGCGACCTTGCTGGTCTTGTAGCGCCCCTCGAGGATGCGCAGGAGGCGCACCTGGACCTCGTGCGCCTCCATCGTCGTGCCCAGGCTCTTGGCCGCCTGGGTGAGGTCCCGCCGCAGGCGGATCTGGGCCACGGCCGAGCTCTCGAAGGTGTTGTAGAAGCGCAGCTCGCGGTCGCTGTCGCGGATCTGCGCGTCCAACTGTTCCGCCTCGCGCAGGACCGCGCTGGTCCGCTGGGCGAGCCGGGTGCGATGGAAGCCGAGGCCCCCGACCAGCAGCCACATCCCGACCATCTCGATGAGCAGGGCGGCGACCCCGGAGGAGTCCGGGATCCGCGTCGCGGCGAGGAACGCGGCCACCGTGGCCAGGAAGACGAAGATGATCTGCATCTCCGACTCATGACGGAAGTCGTTGAGGAAGAAGAGCAAAGTGAAGGCGGGGTAGAGCGCCAGCTCCCAACCCGGGAAGAAGAGCAGGGCCGCCGAGACGCCGATGAAGATCAGGTTGGCCCCGACCAGGGTGAGGTTTCTGCCGTCTGGCATGGTGTATGGTCGATTCGCCGTCCGCGTCCCCGGGGATCCCCGGGGACGCGGACGGCCATATGGTGGAGGTGGCGGGATTCGCACCCGCGTCCAAGAACCGCCCTCTGGGGCCACTACAGGCTTAGTCCGACGTTGGTCTCGCCCCGGGAAAACCGCCGGACGAGTATCCCGAGGCCAGCTCCGTGTGTTCTCGGAACCGCGCCGACGAAGCGCGCGGCGCGGCTCCCAGCCTGCTGATTGACGCCGGCGCTCCCCTAGCAGGTGTTGGGGACCGGCGTGGACTTACTGCTTGTTAGGCAGTGGCCCAGGCCAACGGTGAGTTGGCTTTTGTGTTTTGGTCAGCTTTTATCCTGGCTCCGACCAACCAGGGCCTGCGGCCTTCAGACAAACGATCCCTGTCGATCCTATTCACCCCCATCTGATGCACCCCTTGCTCCGCTCGGGGTCTGAAGACCGGCGCTCGAAAGGAAGCTCGCTCGCGCCGGTGCATCCCAAGGGGGCTCCGCCCCCTTCGGAACCCCCAGATGGTATCGCGGGCCAGGCCGCGATTACCTTATAACGACCTTACGGATGCGTCAGATGCGGGTTACAGGTTCCTTGAATATACCCATTATCAGTATAACAGAGGCTCCGACGGGGCGCAAGGTCGGGGATGTTGCGGGGCGCCGCGGAGTCTACAGCAGGCCCAGGCGCTCCAGGTCGCCTTGGAGGGTCTTCTGCTCCTCATCCGCGTAGGCGTGGAGCTGCTGCCGGGCTTCCTCGGGCAGCGCATCGGGATCACCCACCTGCTCCTGCCAGTGGTAGAGGCAGACATAGCCCGCGCGCAGAAGTTCCTTCATGGGGGCGTCGGCGTAGGCGAAAGCGGCGAGCAAGGCTTCCTTGATGCGCTCCTTGGGATGGGGCAGCTCGGCCACGTCGCTGATGCGCCCGGCCTTGGGAGCGTAGGACTCCAGGAAGGCGCCGTATTCCTTCACGATCTTCTCAACCACGTCCGGAGCCGGGCGTTGTCCCTGCTGCCCGGCTTCCGCTCCAGCGGACCCCTTGTCGAAGATTCCCATCGCGATCCCTCCGATTCACGCGCACGGCGAAAGCGCCCTCCGCATTATGGCAAAAAACCGCCCTCGCGCCGATATCCCCGGGCTTCTTTTGCTAGACTTGGCTCGATATGGCGGGCGGCAAGCGCGTCGGGACCCAGATACTCATCGTGGAAGACGACGATGACTGGTCCGAGATCATCCGCCTCTGGCTGAAGACCAGCGGCTATGCCGACCTGCGCACCGCCGCGAGCGGGCGCCAGGCTCTGCGCATGGTCCGCCTGTCCCCCCCGGACTGCATCATCCTCGACCTGCAGCTGACCGACCAGGACGGCTCCCTGCTCTGCCGGCGCATACGGGAACTCCCCGAGACCCGCAAGACGCCGGTCATCATGCTGACCAACTACGCCGGAGAGAAGGTGGCCTGCCTCAAGGCCGGAGCGGACTACTTCATCGCCAAGAGCCCCAACGGCGAGGAGCTCCTGGCCACGATCGAAGCGGTCTTCCGCCGCAGGGACCTGGACGCCGGCATCGAGCGCCGCGACGACCTGGCCTTCCTGCCCGAGCGCCACGAGATATACCTCGACGGCGTCCTCGCCGCCACGCTGACTCCCAAGACCTACGAGCTCCTGCGCACCTTGGTCGAACGTTCCCCCTCCCCCGTGCCCCGCGAGGACCTGTTCCGTCTCGTCGAGAACCGGGAAGACCCCGCCATCTCCAGGGCCCTCGACATCCTCATCAACCGCCTGCGCAAGACCCTGCCGGAGAAGATCATCCGCCGCATCAAGTCGGTCCGCGGGTTCGGCTACGCCTACATAGGCCCGAATTTCCCGAAAACCCTTAAAAAATAAGGGCCCGTTGTTTCGGCCGCGGTTACACCCGGTTACACCGGATGCTTCGCCAGATTTCGGCCTCTGTGAATTGAACGCGGGGCGGAATCCGGCTACCTTTAGGGCATGGGAAGGCTGGGGAAGGTACTGCGGATGGGAGCCCTGCTCGCACTCTCGGGCTGGCTGCCGGGGGCTTTGTGGGCGGGCGGCAGCGCCGCCTACCGCCGCATCGCGGCGGAGCTCGCGCGCATCGCCCAGCGCGCCGGGATCGAGCGGATCACCCTGCTCCCCTTCGACTCCTCCGACCCGGCGGACGCCGCCGGCGGGACCGCGGTCTCCGAGCGCCTGGTCTCCGCCCTCGCGCAGCAGCCCTCCCTCAAGGTCGTGGAGCGGCGCAACCTCGGCAAGGTCCTCGCGGAGCAGAAGCTGCAGAACCTCGGAATGGTCGACGCCCGGGACGCCAAGGCGCTCGGCCGGACCATGGGCGTGGACGCCGTGGTCACCGGCACCCTGCTCCGCGCGGGTGACGGACAGGTCGAGATCAACGCCCGCCTGATCGACGCGCAGGACGCACGGGTGCTGGGCGCCGCGGTCGGCCAGGTGCGGCGGGACTGGGAGCGTGCCGCGCCTTCCGCGCCGGCCCCGGAGGACTCTTTCATAGTGCCCCTCCCGGAACTCGACATGGATTTCACGGCCTGGTGGGAGCGCGGCGCCAGCGCGGAACCCTCCGCGCAGGGCTGCTCCGGCTGGGAGGAGCGGGTCGACCGTCTCCAGGCGGGCGCTCTGGAGCTCAAGGCGCGGTTCTGGGTGGAGCAGATGCGCTCCCCCTCGTTCTCCCTGAAGGAGATCAGACGCAACCCCGGCTCCGAGATCCGCAACCTGCAGATCCGTGCCGCCTTCTACCGCCGACTCCGGGAGCTCTACGACGCGGGGGTCCGCACCCTGCTGACGCAGGAGGAACTGTCGCTGCTCCAGGCCGCGGAGGCGCAGGCCGCAAGATTGATGGAAGGGTGCGAACGCTAGTGCTCAGACCGCCGATTCCAACGAATCGATGAACTCGGCCGCGGTCCGCCAGCGCTTGTCAGGCTCGGGGTCCAGGGCCTTGTCCATCCAGGCGTCCAGGCCGGCGGGGAGTCCGGCCGTCACCCGCGAGGGCGGGATGTAGGTCTTGTTGATCTTGGCCATGAGCATTCCGGCGCCCACGCCGCTGAAGGGCAGCTGCCCGGTCACCATCTCGTAGAAGCACACCGCGAGGGCGTACAGGTCCGATTCCCTTCGGACCATGCCCTGTTCCTGCTCCGGAGCCATGTAGGGCGGGGTCCCGACCACGGTGTTCGTCATGCAGAGCCGGCTCAGCGAATCCTGGGTGATGCGGGCCACCCCGAAATCCATGACCTTCACCCGCCCCTCGGCGTCCAGCATGACGTTGGCTGGCTTGAGGTCGCGATGGATCACATTGCGTTTGTGCGCGAACTCCAGGGCCGCGCAGATGCCCCGCAGGACGGCCACCGCCTCCGGCACCGGCATGGTCTTGCGCCCGCGCATGACCTCGTGGATGGTCCGGCCCTCCACATACTCGAACACGAGGTACACGTCGAGGTTCTCCTCCACGATGCGGTAGATCTCCACGATGTTGGGGTGATGCAGGGCCGCCACCGTCTTCGCCTCGCGCAGGAAGCGCTCCCGCTCCCGGGGGTCCGAGCGTATCTCCTCGCGCATCTTCTTGACCGCGACGTGGCGCTCGAGCGTGACGTCCACGGCCTCGTGCACGACCCCCATGCCCCCGGCGCCGATCTGGCGCAGGATGCGGAAGGAGCCGCCGATTATGTCGCCGCCCCCGCCCACCCCCGCCAGCGTCGGGGCGCCTTCCCGCGGGACGGCCTTCTCGCCCACGCGGGGCGAGGTCCAGGCGAGGCTCCGCGCGGCGCGCTTGATCTTGCCGCCTCCCTCGCGCGTGAGCGCCAGGACCGCGAGGAAAGCCACCAGGATGCCGCCGAGTATGGTGCCGATCCAGACCAAAAGCGAGCTGCCGCGCCCCGCGCCCTCCTTCTTCGCCGGGCGGGAGGCGTCGCCGCCGGGGCCGCCCAGGAACAGTGCGGCCAGGTCCGCGTCCTGCGGCAGCTGCAGGGCCTGCCGGTAGAGCGGCTGGAAGCGCGCGTCGAGGGAGGCCGCCCGCTGCAGCGCGGAAACGGCCTCGGCCCGGTCCCCCAGGCCGGCGAAAGCCCAGGCCATGTTGTGGTAGGCCTCCGCGCTGTCGGGACGCATCTGGGCGACCTGCTTGGCGATGGACAGCGCCGAGCCGTACTGGCCCATGCGGTTGAGGATGCTCGACTTCGCCAGCAGCAGGGTATCGTTGCGCGGCGCCAGGGTCAGCGCGGCTTCGATGTCCTGCAGGGCCTGCTGGTGACGGCCCATCTGCATGAAGGCCAAGGAGCGCGTGTAGAGCGCGGCCGCGTTCTTATCGTTGTACTGGAGCGCCTTGGTCGCCGCCTCCACCGCGCCCGAGAAGTCGTGCGCGCGGAGCATGCCCTGCGCGTTCTTGTAGAGCCGGTCCGAAGCCTGGAACTGCGCGGAGGATATCTGGCCGGCCCCGGGCGGGTTGAATACGGGATCGGCCGACTGCGGCATGTCCGGCGCCGGTCCGCCCGCCCCGGCGTTCCCGTCGCCCGGCTCGGGCGCCCCGCCGCCGCGGGCCATCTGCTGCTGAGCCATCTTGGTCAAGGTGAAGGTCCCGGAATCTTTCGCCCCCAGTTCCATGGCCTGCCGGCCGCTCTCGAACGCCCCCTTCATGTCCCCGCTCTGGTACTTAGCCTGGGCGAGCTTGGAATAGAGTTCCGCACTGCCGGGATTCTGTTCCAGACCGTCTTCAAGGTATTTGATGGCATCCTGAGGCCGCCCCATACCCAGGGCCGCGTCCGCGGCGCCCAGATACCCTTGGGGACGATTGGGGTTCTGGGAGATGATCTGCTCGCTCACGCCGTGCAGCTTCTCCCAATCCCGCTCCACCCGGGAATCCTCCCGGATCGTATCCAGCAGCTTCGCATTCTTGATCTGCTTCATATAAAAGAATGCATCGGGCGACCGCCCCGCCCCCGCCTCTCCCCTCTGGTCGAAGGCCACCAAGGCTGATATATAGGCGTTGCAGTCGTCCCCGTACTCCTGGCAATACTGGACCGCACGCTGTCGGACCTCTGGCGAACCCAGCCCAGCGAGAGCTTCCTGCATGGCCTTCTTGTCGTTGAGGTAGTTCTTGGGAGTCGGGACCGTGTAGCTCCCCCCGCCCGGCAGTTGGATCACCTGCCCCGGCACGAACGGCCCCTCGCCCAGATCCCCAAGCCAGCCGCCGCCGCCCCAACCGCCGGGCTTGTTGCCGGGGTCCCGGGCAAAGGACGGCGGTCCCACGAATAGGGAAAGGCAGAAGAAAATCGCGCCAAGGGTGGACCTGCTCATGTGCCTCCGGGCTCCGACGATAGTTTAGGGATGCCCCCCGGCATTGTCAAGGGGCCGGGGGATAGGCCATAATCAACAACCGATGCAAAAGGAACGTCTCGACGTGCTGCTGCTGCGCAAAGGCCTGTTCGCGACGCGCGCCAAAGCCCAGGCCGCCATCATGGCCGGCAAGGTCCGGGTGGAGGGACGGCAGGACCCCAAGCCCGGAGACCTGCTGCGCCTGGAGACGCGCATCGAGGTCCTCAAGGATGCGGTCCCGTACGTCTCGCGGGGCGGGCTCAAGCTCGCCGCGGCCCTGGACGGATTCCGGGTCGACCCTTACGGGCGGCTGGCTTTGGACGTGGGAGCCTCGACCGGCGGCTTCACGGACTGCCTGCTGCAGCGGGGCGCCGTCAAGGTCTACGCCGTGGACGTGGGCCACGGCCAATTGGACTCCCGACTCCGCGCCGACCCGCGCGTGGTCTGCATGGAGCGCACCCATGCGCGGGACCTCACCCCTGCCGTCTTCGGGACGGACGACCCGTCCTTGGACCTCGCGGTGATGGACGTCTCCTTCATTTCGCTCGCCAAGGTCCTGACCCCGGTCATCGCCTGCCTGGCGCGGCCCTTCGACCTCATCGCCCTCATCAAGCCCCAGTTCGAGCTGGAGCCCAAGAAGGTCCCCAAGGGCGTCGTACGCCGGGAAGAATTCCGGCTGGAAGCGGTCGCCTCCCTGCGCGCCTTCATCGCCTCCCTGCCCGTGGCGGAGCG